>JBJSZF010000701.1:0-2971 GCA_046090125.1 Verrucomicrobiota bacterium | reverse complement strand
CTGGCGCGTTTATCGCGACGGTCGTCGGCCTGTTCGTCGCGATTCCCGCGATGTTCGCGTACAACCTGATGATCACGAGCATCCGGCAGCTGACGCAGGAGCTGGACAACTTCAACTCGGAGATCACCACGTCCGTCGAGCACCAGTACGTGGACAACCGCGCGTTGGCCGACGAAATCGCGGATGCTCTGCGTGCGATGCGGGCCGAGGAGGCCGGCAAGGAGACGGTGGCGGCATGAGCGCCAGCAGTGGCGGCCGACGCGGCCGCAAGAAGTACTCGGCGTCCCATCACCACACGCTCAGCGAGCTGAACATCACGCCGCTGCTGGACCTCGCGTTCGTCCTGCTCGTCATCTTCATCATCACCACCGCGCCCACCACCAACGACATCGACATCAACCTGCCCTCGGCCTCGCAGCAGCCGCCCGCCAACCAAAGCAAGCAGGACATCAACAACGTGTCGGTGAACAATGAGGGCCAGGTCTTCTTCAACGCCGAGCCCATCACCCTCAAGGAACTCGAGCGCAAGCTCGTCGAGTTCCGCAAGGCCAACCCGGACCTGTCCGTCGTCGTCCGCGGCGACGAGCAGGTCAACTACCAGAAGGTGGTCGCCGTCCTCGACGTCCTCACGCGCGCCAAAGTCGCCAAGATCGGCATGGCCACCGACACCGCGTCCGGCGGCGAGTAGGCCGGCACGCCCATTCCCCCAGCCTTCCCCCAGCCTTCCCACGCATGCCCAGGACACGGTCCAAGGCCCAGGCCCGCACCAGCCTCGCCATCTCCGTGGTGGTCCACGTGGCCGCCATCGGGGCCATCTTCTACTTCGCGCACAAGGCAGGCCTGATCCCGCAGCAGATCTACAAGATCACCGGCATCAAGCCGCCCGAGGAAAAGAAGAAGCCCAAGCCCAAGCCACCCGAGGACGTCCCCAAGCCGCCGGCCCAAATCAACGAGGTCACCGAGGCTCCTCCCAACCAGCCCAACAACCCGCCTGCCAACGTCCCCCTCACCGCCAACACCGGCAATCCCGACGCCCCAGCGGCCCGTGGTGGCGGCGGCTTCTCCGCCCAAGCCCGTCCGCCCGGTTCCAAACCCGTCAACCCCATCCAAGGCAAGCCCGGCTCCGCCTCCGGCACCGGCACCGGCCCAGCCAAGTCCTCCGTCGTTCCACCTCCCACTGCCAACTCTGCCTTCTCCGAGTCCAAGACCAAGCCCTCCACCATCGAGTCCGTCCTCGAGGAACGTAAGAACGCCGCCACCGCGCAGGAGGCCGTCTCCTCAGAGCAAATCGCCCGCACCGGCACCGGGGACGCCTCCGCCGTCGTCACCAAGGTCACGGGCGTCGTCACCACCGACAACAAGCAGGTCGTCGTCCGCGGCCTTAGCGACCGCTACAACGTCTCCACCCTCAACGGCGCCGAGCTGCCCTCGGCCGATCCCCGCCGCCGCGCTGCCCAGCTCGACCTGATTCCGTCGGCCATGATCGACCGCGTCGTGGTGAGCAAGACGTTCACTCCGGACCTCCAGGGCGGCTTCGCCGGCGGAGCGGTCAATGTCGTCACCAAGTCCTTCCCCGCCCGCGCCTTCACCACCGTCTCGGCCGGCATGGGCTACAACACCCTCTCCACCGGCAACGACCAGTTCCTGTCGTCCCCAGGCGGATCCCGCGACTGGCTCGCCATGGACGACGGCACCCGGGAGCTTCCCTCGGCCGTCTTCATCCCACGCACCATCCTGGACCGGCCCACCCCTGGGACGCCTGACATCCTCAACCAATATGAGCCGCTGCGGCTTGAGTCGTTTGGGGCGTTTCGGGCGAACCAGCCGGACGTCCGGGCGCGGCGGCTCGAACAAGCCACCGCCTACGACAACGCCCTCCGTTCCTTCCGCACCACCACCTTCGCCCCCACCCCCAGCGCGCCCGGCCCCAACCAAAACTACTCCATCGCCTCGGGCGACACGTCATGGCTCCTCGGCCATCGCGTCGGGTGGTTCGCCTCGCTCAACTACGCCCAGAACGCCCGCTTCGAGCAAAACGCCTTTCGCGGCCGCTACAACTCCGAGGTGGACACCTACGACGGCGGGCCGTTGCAACGCCTGTCCGAGTTCACGGTCAACCGGGCCACGCAGGAGTACCAATGGGGCGCGGTCGGCACGCTCACCTACGAGCTGCACCCCGGCCACGAGCTCGGCTACAGCTTCCTCCACAATCAAAACGCCGCCGCCATAAGCTCGATCCAGGACGGGCGCGTCTTCGGCTTCGACCAGTTCAACCCTGTCGAGACATCGCGCTCGCGCCTCAACGTCACCTCCTGGCAGCAACGCTACCTCCAGAACCAACAGGTCAAGGGCCATCACCTGTTCCCCGAACTCAACGACCTCCAGGCCGACTGGCTCCTCTCCCTCGCTGACACCGGCGAGCTGACGCCCGACCTCCGCGTGTTCCCCATGCGGCTCGATCCCCAGCCCGACGGCTCCTACATCATCGACGCCCGCAACCCGGACCTGCCCAACGTCAACTTCCCCACCCGCCTCTTTCGCGACTCGTCCGAGCGCAACGCCAACTTCAAGCTCGACCTCACCCTCCCGTTCACGCCGGGCAACGGTCTCGAAAGCGCCCTCAAGGGCGGCCTCTTCACCTCCGGCTCCACCCGCGCGCTGTCCGAGCACCGCTTCTCCTACCTCGTGCCCCAAGGCCAATCCACCGACCCCTCCGCCTACGCCAACCAGGTCCTCGACTTCACCGGCAGCCCCCGCTTCAAGGAGATCGCCGCGCCCGGCGGCCGCCGACGCTTCGCCTTCGAGGAACCCCTCTTCGACACCAGCTTCATCGGGCCCTACGGCTACGACGGCCGCCAGGTCATTCAGGCGTTCTACGCCATGACTGACCTTTACCTGCTCCCCAAGCTCCGCCTCATCGGCGGCGGCCGCGTCGAGACCACCCGCCTGGCCATCTCGCCCTTCGCCCTCA
>JBJSZF010000700.1:0-2150 GCA_046090125.1 Verrucomicrobiota bacterium | reverse complement strand
GGGCCATGCCGCGCGTCAGGGACGGCCACGCGTGAAGCAGGCTGTAGCCGTCAACGAGGATGCGAACGAGCGCCATGGCGAGAAGAGCAGGGAATCCAGGACCAGGGGATCGGGGATGCGGCGTGGGATGTGGACGTCATGGCGCGCCACCGCGACGAAGCCGGAAGTACCGCGGGGTGGAGGAAGCGCCATGCGCCTGTCGCCAGCTGGACTTCCCGCGAACCGCGAACGTCTCGCAGGGCGTCCATGGGCCGTCGAAGGGATGGGCCGCCGATTCGAGGACGTAGCCGTTCGTATCCGATGGCCAGGTGAACTGGATCAGGTCGCCCGGCTGCGCGGCCAACGTCGGCGGGACCACGGGCAGCACGAGGCGCACGGTCGCGTCGGCAAGCACGCGCGCCGTGGCGGCAACGCGAGTGCCGGCATGTTCCACCACGACGTCATGCTCGCCCCGGAAGACGCGGACGGACGCGAGGCCTTGCGCCGAGGATGGAAGGTTGGTGCGGGTGCTCCAGGTGGTTCCCACGAGTTGGTTCCAGGCCTTGCCGAACTCCGACCCGCATCCCTGGGTGTCGAGCCATGGAGCTTGGCCTCCCTCGCCGAGCAGGGTGATCCCGGTGACGGCCGGATGACCGTGGGCGACGTGGAGGAGGTCGATGCATCGCCGGATGGCGTCCGGGGACGGCGCATCAGGAAGAACGGCGGTGACGTGCCACGTCAGGGTTGCCCCACCCGGCTGCACGGAGGCTCCCTCGTCGAGGCGGGCGAGCCATTCCTGCGGGGGGGGGCCGCCAGGGGCCATGCGGACCACCGTGGCAAGGCCGTCCACGCCCCGGTCCTCGCCGCCGAGGCGCAAGGCCTCTTGTCGGAGTGCCGCTAGGGGCTGCCGCGTGGGGGCTTCGAGAACATCGGGAGCGGCAAGCAGGACCCGCGCGAAGGGAGATTGCTGGCGCAGCGTGCGAATGGCGTCGGCCTTGGACGCGGATGCGAGGTCGTTGGGGACCTCCCATTCCACGACGCTCGCCCATGGAGGGCTGGGCTTGGCTTGCGTGACGCGCGGAGGCCAGGCGGCGCGCACGTCGAGGCCCCGACCTGCGGCGGAGGCACAGAAGACGGCCAACGCTCCCTCGGGCGTTGCCTCGGCGGCGGAAACGGACAGGGAGTTAATGGCGGCCGGCATGGGAGCGGCGTCCGGGTTGGCCACGAACGTCGAACCGCCGAGCGCCCAGCGGAACTCGGAGCGGCGTTGGTCGATGGAGACCCGCGCGCCCGGGACGGGGAAGCCTTGCGCATCGACCACCGCGACGGTGAGTGCGGCGGTGCGACGCGACGCGATCGTAGCGAGGGAGCGCGCGCGCCACTCTTCGGAGGACGGGACGGGTTCGGCGGCGATGGCGAGGTGCATCGTCGCCGCGGCCCAGAGGGTGAGGAGGCTATGGGGAAGTGTGCGGGCAATCGCCGCGGATCCGGGGCCTGGGATGGTGGCGAGGCGCATGGTGGCAAGCGGGTGGAACGACGGGCTCATGCGAGGAGGGGGCGCAGGACCTCGCCCTCGACGTTCGTCAGGCGTCGGCGGACGCCGTTGTGCTCGAAGGTGAGGCGTTCGTGGTCGAGGCCGAGGAGATGGAGGATCGTGGCGTTGAAGTCGTAGAGGGTGGCGACGTCGTGGATGGCGCGGCGTCCGAGGTCGTCGGTGACCCCGTGGCTGACCCCGGGCCGTACGCCGGCTCCGGCCAGCCAGCAGGTGAAGCCGTCGGGGTTGTGGTCGCGGCCTTGGGAGCCCTTCTGGAACATGGGCATCCGCCCGAACTCGGTGCACCAGACGACGAGGGTGTCCTGGAGGAGCCCGCGTTGCCTGAGGTCGCGGAGGAGGGCGGCGGCGGGCTGGTCGAGGATGCGGCCGTGGCGGTCGTATTGCTCGCGGAGCTTGTTGTGGCCGTCCCAGTTGAGCTCGCCGCCGCTGGCGTAGGCGCCGTTGAAGAGTTGGACGAAGCGGACGCCGCGTTCGACGAGGCGACGGGCAAGGATGCAGTGGCGGGCGAAGTCGGCCTTGAGCTGGTTGGAGGCGTCGTCGGCGCCGTAGGCCCGGAGAAGGTGGGCGGGCTCGGAGGAGAGATCGGCGATCTCGGGCACGCTGAGCTGCATGCGGG
>JBJSZF010000699.1:0-9088 GCA_046090125.1 Verrucomicrobiota bacterium | reverse complement strand
ATGTCCTGCAAGGTTGCCATCGTCGCCGCCGTCGGCTTCAACGACAGATTGACATTCCACGACAGCGGATCGGCGCTGGTGGACCCGTAGGTCGCAAGGACCCCGTTCACCTGGAAGAGAAAGCCCCCGAACGTGGTGTTGTTCCAGCCCTCGATGGCCGAGACGACTTGGCCGGCCCGGGGCAAGCTGTTCAAGACCGACTGAATCCGTGCGCGGACGCCGTTGATGAGGGCCGTACCCTGGTCCGCCAAGCTCCCCAGGTTCGATCCAATGAAGGGAACCGACTGCGCAAAGTCACCGGCGGAATCCAGGAAGTTGGCCACGCTGCCCAACTGCTGGAGGCCGTTGAGCAGGACCGTGTCCACCCCTGCCGCCAAGGTCGGCGTCTGCACCAGCGTCAACCGAAGCCGGTCCGCCAAGTACTCCGGCTTCAACGCCCAGCCGGGTTGCCCCGGGATGGATGCCGTTCCAAGCCAGTTGTCGAAGACCTGCCCGGCCGGGCGACTGCCCCACGTCATCACGTCAAACGTCTGGCCCAAGGCCGGGACGTACCCGCCCTGCGGCTGGAACAGGATCTTCAACGTGCCGTTGGGCGAGGCCGCACCCGTCACCTCGACCCAGTCATAGCCCGTCGAGGTGCCCTGGCCGAGCCCCCAAATCTCGATCTCCGTCACCGCGCCTTCGCCCGGCGTGAAGTTGCCCGTGATCGTCGTCCGCCCCGGTGAGTTCCCCGGCCGAATCGTCCCCTCGCCGGTCACGTCGCCCTGGACGGTTCCCGTCCCGTGCAGGACGTCACCCGGCTTCAAGTCCAAAACCCCACCCGCCGGCTCCAGAGAGCCATCCACCCGAATGTCCCCGGCCAAGGATGCCTCGTCCTGCTTGTCCTCGCCTCCCGCGTCGCCGGATCCCGCCACCGCTGCGTGACCGCGCCGACGCTCTTCTTCCTCGCCGGATCGCTCCCCAGCCCCCCATGCCACGGCACCCCCAAACAGTCCGCCCTCCGCATCGGCCTCGCCGGGACCCTCCAAAACGACAGAGGCCGCGTCGCGCGGCCTCATCCCCAACCATTCCGCCGTTTCAACCACCCCTTCCTGTAGGATGGCAACGTCTGCGGCCGCCCCGAACGCATCCGGCAACAAGCCTTCGCCCGAGAGAAGCGTTCGCTCCTCCAGCAGCTCCAAGCCCTGCCACGTTGTTCGTTGCCTGTTCACGCTCGTTGAATCCGGGAGGACCCGCCCAAATCCCACCAAGGCCCCTGCGGCGTCCATCGCCAACGCTCCCCGAGCCTAGCAACGCCAGGCGTCTCCGAGGCACCGACGAGAGACTCACCTCCCAAGATCTACGCCGCCATCGCGTGCCTCCCGACCAATATTGTCAAGTCTTGCTTTCACTATTTTCCATTCATTCTTTAGCCCGTTTCCACCAACCGGCCCACGGGCGAGAGGAGGGCATGCATCCGCCTTGTTGCTGGGTTATATAATTGGTAGTGATGGACTTGCGTACCGTGTTCACGACAGCAAGACGGCCTTAAGGACCCGGGGGCTGCAACGGCTTGGCTGGATGCCCTGCCGAAGGGGTCGGACGAGGGCCACGGGCCCTGCGCCGCGACGTTGCGTGAGGCGTGCAAGCCCGCCTCAGCCGTGCAGGTCAATGGCGGCAAAGGCAGACCTCAGGTCCTGGGGCACCTGCCGGGCCGTCTTGAACGCCAGCACGTCTGCGTCGCCCACCGCCCCCCATCCCTCGCGTCGGCCCGTCGCCACGTTCTCCGCCTCCACCACCTCCATCCCCTCGCGTCGCAACCGCTCGCAGCAGGCGTCGTGAATCGCCGGGTTGTGCGTGGCCAGGACGATGGCCAGGCGCGGCTCGCGCGCCAGCAACCCGGCGGCGCCCTCCAACACGTCCAGCTCCGCCCCTTCCACGTCGATCTTCACCAGCGTGGGCGCCGGGGCCGTGCCGTCGGCAATGATGCCGTCCACGTGCCGCACACGAACCACGTGGCCTTCGCCGCCCAGGTGGCAGGCCAACGACGACGACCGCCGCTCCAACGCCGGCAACATCGCGGCGTCCGGGTTCTTGCGTTCCCATCCGAAGGTCATCTGGCCCTCCGCCCGGCCCATGGCCCATGGGAAGACGGTGACGTTGGAAAGCCGGTTCCATCGGACATGCCGCTCCAGCAGGCCGCGGCTCTCCGGGTTGGGCTCGAAGGCAAACACGCGCCCCGACGGGCCGACGACGCGCGACTCGACGAGCACGGTGAAGCCCCGGTGCGAGCCGATGTCCCACACGACTTCGCCGGGCATGGCGAGGCGTTGGAGGCACGTGGCCTTGCCCCGGACGAAGTCGCCCCGCAGGTAGCGCGACCCGCTCGTGGCGCTCCACCAAAGGCCTTGGTTGGGGCCGCTTCGGATGCGGAGGCGGACGTTGCTGAACAGGTGCTTCAGAAAGGACATGGCATTCGGGGTCGGGCGGGCGTTCGGGACGGCGGGTTGGGGGCGGGCCTAGGTGTCGCCGACGTGCTTGGTCGTGGCGGGACGCGACGGGAGGAGGTTCTCGTAAAGGCGGGCGTAGCGGATGAAGCAGGAATAGGCCGCCGTCGCAGCCACGAACAACCCAGGGAACCCGTCCAGAAAGCCCAGGCGCACGACGTAGCTCCGAACGAACCGCCATGCCGCCCGACCCGCGGCCACCCATGCGGCGGATGCGAGCCCGGACCCCTGGCGATGCCGCGCGAAGTAGTCGGCCTGCCGATTGAGCCGGGCGACGTAGCTTCGGGTGTCCGGGTAGCCATGATGGAGCAGGTCGCCCTTCAATCGCGCGACGCGGCCGCCGCCCCGGATGGGCTGGATGACGGTGTGGTAGGCATCGCCACCCCAACGCCCCGCGCCGCGCCGCACCAGCCGCAAGACGCGGTCCGGATACCATTCCCCGTGGCGAATCCAGCGGCCCAGCAAGCGGGTGCAACGGGGAACCTCGGCTCCCCATGTCCCCTCGGTCGCGGTGGCGATGAACCGCTCGATCTCGGCCCTCAAGGAGGCGGACACCTCCTCGTCCGCGTCAATGGCCAGCACCCAAGGCTGCGTGCAGGCGTCGAGCGCGTGGTTCTTTTGGGTGGCGTAATCCACCCAGGGCCGCTCCTGGACAAGGGCTCCAAACGAACGGGCGACATCGACGGTGCCGTCGCGGCAGTCATTGACGACCACGACGATCTCGGAGGCCCAGTCCCGCACGGAGGCGAGGCAGGCGCGGAGGTTGTCCTCCTCGTTGCTGGCAATGACGGCGATGCTGACGGGCAGCCTGGACATGCGTGACGACGGCAGCGGTGATGCCCGACGGGCGGGGGGACCAGCGACGCCTTGGCGAGGAGACGAGGCGGGACGCCTCAACGTCAAGGATGCACTGCCCGGCCCCCGCCCGGGCCGGGGCTTCCCCAGCAACCATCCTTTTCGGCGTCGGTCCATGCCCGTAGTCTGGCCGGGCGATGGCAGGCAACGAGTCCAACGTGACGCCCATGATGGCGCAGTACCGGCAGATCAAGTCCGGGCTGCCCAAGGACGCGTTGCTGTTGTTTCGCCTGGGCGACTTCTACGAGCTGTTCTTCGAGGACGCGCAGGCGGCCGCCGGCCTGCTTAACGTGGCCCTCACCCGGCGCAACGGCATTCCCATGTGCGGCATCCCGTACCACGCAGCCAACGCCTACGTCGGACGCCTGCTCAAGGCTGGCCGCAAGGTCGCCATCTGCGACCAAATGGAGGAGCCCAAGCCCGGCAAGCTCGTCCAGCGCGCCGTCTCCCAAATCCTGTCGCCGGGCACGCACTTCGACGACCGCCTGCTGAGCGCCGACCGCAACAACTTCCTCGCCAGCGTGCTGCGTCACGCGGCGCGGTTTGGGCTGGCGGTGGTGGACCTCACGACCGGCGACTTCCGGGCCACGGAGCTGGCCGACGAGAAGTCGCTGCGCGCGGAGCTGGACCGGCTGCGCCCGGCCGAGGTCCTGGTGGCGTCTGGCGACGACGTCCTGATGCGGATCCTCGGGATCGAGGGCGGGCACGGGGGATCCGACGCCTCGTTCCGCACGCCGGACGGCCGCATCGTCACGCCCTACGAGGACTGGGCCTTCGGGCCGGAGACGGCTCCGTTCACGCTGCAAGGGCACTTCAAGGTGGGCTCGCTGGATGGGTTCGGGCTGCGGGGCCGCGCGGCGGCCATCGGCGCGGCCGGGGCGGCGATTCATTACCTCGTGAACCAGCTTCGGCGGGACGTGGCGCACCTGACACGGATTCGTTGCTACGAGGTCTCGGACTACCTGGTGTTGGACTCCATCTCGCTGCGAAACCTGGAGGTGATCGAATCGCTGCGGGCGGACGCCGGACGGGACACGACCTTGATGGCCGCCCTGAACCGGACGGTCACGCCCATGGGGGCGCGGCGGCTGCGCGACTGGCTGACGCAACCGCTGGCCTCGGTGGAGGGCATCCACGCGCGTCAACAAGCGGTGCAGGCGTGGCTCGAGGCCGGCGCGACGCTGGATTCGTTTCGCCAGTCGTTGCGCGAGCTGCGGGACCTGGAGCGTACGCTCGGGCGGTTGTCCGCCGGGGGCGGCAACGCACGGGACCTCGTCGCCCTGCGCGTTGGGCTGGCGCAGGTCCCGGGGCTGCGGTCCGTCGTCGAGCAGGTGGCGGCGGGGCGTTCGGACCTCCTGGGAGAGCTGGGGGCGGCCTTGGAGCCGTTGCCCGACCTGGCCGAGCTGCTGGGGCGCGCGCTGGTGGACGAGCCGCCGATGGCCATCAAGGAGGGCGGCATGATCCGGGAGGGCTTCAGCGCCGAGCTGGACGAGCTGCGGGCGCTGGCGTCCGGGGGCAAGGACTGGATCGCCAAGATGCAGCAGGAGGAGGCCGCGCGGACGGGCATCCCAAGCCTCAAGGTCGGGTTCAACTCCGTCTTTGGGTACTTCATCGAGGTGACCAAGGCGCACCTGGCGAAGGTTCCGCCCGAGTACATTCGCAAGCAGACCGTGGCGAACGGCGAGCGCTTCATCACGCCGGAGCTGAAGGCGATGGAAGGGAAGATCCTGGGCGCGCAGGAACGTTCCGGGCGGCTGGAGCACGAGTTGTTCCTGAAGCTGCGCGAGGAGGTGCTGGCGCGGCTGGCCCCTTGCCAGGCGACGGCGGACGCGGCGGCGCAGCTCGACGTGTTGGCGGCCTTCGCGGAGGTCGCGCGGCTTCGCGGCCACTGCCGTCCAGAGGTGGGGGACGAGGGCGTGCTGGACGTGCGCGATGGGCGGCACCCGGTTCTGGAGTCCGCAGAGGGCGGGAAACGCTTCGTGCCCAACGACGTGCAGCTCGACCCGGCGACGTGCCAAGTGATGTTGATCACGGGGCCAAACATGGCGGGCAAAAGCACCTACATCCGGCAGGTGGCCTTGATGGCGTTGATGGCCCACACCGGCGCCTTCCTGCCCGCCTCGGCCGCGCGGGTGGACCTGCTGGACCGCATCTTCACGCGGATTGGGGCCTCGGACGACCTCGCGCGGGGGCAGAGCACGTTCATGGTGGAGATGAGCGAGGCGGCCAACATCCTGAACAACGCCACGCGCCGCTCGCTGGTGATCCTGGACGAGATCGGGCGCGGCACGAGCACCTTCGACGGCCTGAGCCTGGCCTGGAGCATCGTCGAGCACCTGCACCACCAGGTGGGGGCCAAGACCTTGTTCGCCACGCACTACCACGAGCTCACGGAGCTGGGCTGGAGCCAGGACCCGCAGGCCGGGACGCCCCCGACGCCCTCGGGCACACGCCTTCCCCGCGTCGCCAACTTCCATGTCGCCGTGCGCGAGCGAAACGACGAGGTCGTCTTCCTGCACAAGGTGCTGCCGGGCGGGACGGACAAGAGCTACGGCGTCCAGGTGGCGCGCCTCGCGGGCGTGCCCAAGCCGGTCATCGCGCGGGCCAAGGAGGTCCTGCGCGTGCTGGAGGAGAGCGAGCTCAACCTCCAGGCGTTGATGAGCGCCTCCGCACCCATGGCAGGCCCGGACGTCGGGGCCGCGCCCACGACGGACGCCCGCCCGCGCTCGCCGCGCCGGCTGCAATCGCTGGCTCCGACGAACCAGATGGACCTGTTCCTCGGGGGTTAGGCCCACCGAGTCGTCCCGGCCCAAGGGCAGACCATTCTGCAATGGGCACGCAAACAGTCCTGCCGAATCCAAGGCCTTGGCAGGCCCGCGCGCGAGTTTCCCCTTGCCTTGCTCCTTCCGCGCCCGTTGTCCTGTCGCATCGTGGCGCGGGTTGGGAACAACGGTTCGTCCCCCAGGGCAGGGCTTCACCAGAGAGCCCCTGCCCGCGCGCGCATCGCACCAGCCGTATGCATGGCATGGATGGCCGTCGCGGGGGCGGCGGCGCTCGCTGACGACGCTGGCGCGCTATGGCGCTGGCACGTGCAGCCCATCCTCGACGTTCACTGCGTGAAGTGCCACGGGCCAATCGAGCGCAAGGGCGGCCTCGAGCTCGACACGCCGCAGGCGGTCCTGAAGGGCGGTGACGAGGGCGCGGTGGTCGTGCCGGGCGAGCCCGCCAAGAGCCGCCTGTACCAGTACCTCGCCCCGGATGCCGACCCGCACATGCCGCCCAAGAAGCAGTTGGGCGACGCCGAGATCTCCCAGATCCGCGCATGGATCACGGCCATGGCGGCGGGCGACGCAGCGCCCACGCAGCCTGCCACCGCAGCCCCCGTGCCCAGGGCGTTCGCCTCCATTCCGGACGCCGTGGACACCTTGCTGGCCGAGGGTTGGAAGGCCCGCAGGCTCACGCCCGCCGCGTCCGTGGACGACCGGACCTGGTGTCGCCGCGTGTACCTCGACCTCGCCGGGCGCATCCCCACCCGGAGCGAGACCGACGCCTTCCTGGCCGAGCCCGCCACGGAACGCCGGGCCCGGCTCGTGGACCGGTTGCTGGCGTCCGATGCGTACGCGGTGCGGATGCGGGAGTTGTGGGACGTGTTCCTGATGGGACGTCCGCGCCGCGAGAACCATGAGGACCGGCGTCGGCAGAACTGCTGGTGGACGTTCCTGGAGGAGGCGTTCCGCCAAAACCGCCCCTGGAACGAGACGGTGCGCGACCTCTTGGTGGGGCGCGAGGAAGGTCCGTCGTCCAAGGGCGCGTCGTGGTTCCTGTACGAGCGTCGCAACAACCACCAGGCCATCGCCGAAGCCGTGGCTCCCGTCGTGTACGGCACGCGGTTGGACTGCGCCCAGTGCCATGACCATCCGCTCGCCCGCGAGGTCAAGCAGGTGCATTACTGGGGCCTCGTGGCCGCGTTCAACCGCAGCAAGAACCTCGACGGCGGCAACCTCGTCGCCGAGTCCGCCATCGGCGGCTTCGTCAACTTCACTAATCTCAAGAAGGAATCCCAACCCGCCGTGGTCACGCTCCTCAACGGCCGGGTCGTGGACGAGCAACGCCCGGCCCCGGACGCGAAGGAAGAGGATCGCGACGACCTCTATCAGGATCCCAAGGCCAAGGCGCGCGTGCCCAAGTTCTCGCGCCGGGCGGCGTTTGCGGCGGCGGCAACGCAGGGCAACCCCTTGCTGGCCCGGGCCTTCGTCAATCGCACCTGGGCCGTCCTGATGGGCCGCGGCATCATCCATCCGGCCGACGAGATGAACGCGCGCAATGCCCCGAGCCACCCGGAGCTTCTCGATTGGCTGGCGACGGACTTCGCGGCCTCGGGCCACGACCCGAGACGTCTCGTGCGCGGGCTGGTCCTCAGCCGCGCCTATGGGTTGGACCGTGGCGACGGGCCGCCGGAGGCCTTCGCGTCGGCGTTGGAACGACCATTGACGGGCGAGCAGATCGCGCGGTCGTGGCGGGTTGCGGCCGGGATGGGGCCGGACGAGGACGGATTGCGGCGGGCGGCGAGCGGGGCGATGCCGGACGTGTTGCCGCGGGATTACGCGGCGACGTTCCAGCAGGCGCAGTTCCTGGCGAACTCGCCCGCGTTGATGGAACTGCTGAAGCCCGAGGGCAGCGGCATCGTGCCGCGAATCGCCGGAATCCAGGAGGGCGAAGGGCGGGTTCGCGAGGCGTTCCGGGCGGCGTTCGGGCGGGAGCCGGCCGCCGACGAGCTGGACGCGGCGCGGGAGCTGGCGGGCTCGGGGCCGGAGCGTGCCGGCGAACGCGCGCGCAACCTGATGTGGGCGTTGATCACCAGCGCGGAGTTCCTGACCACCCCATGAGCACGACCACCCATCCAGCGGGGGCCAACGGGGCCGACGGAAGCTGCCGCGTGGACGAGCATCGGTTGCATCGGCGGCTGTTCCTGAAGGGGTTGACCGGCGGGACGGCGGCGGCGGTGACGAGCTTCTCGGGATTGTTTGAAAACGCGGCCTTTGCGGCGGCGGCGAAGAAGGCGCAGAAACGTTGCTTGCTGCTCTGGCTGTGCGGCGCGCCCAGCCAGTTCGAGACGTGGGACCCGAAGCCAGGCCGGCCTTCGAGCGGGCCGTTTGGAAGCATCCCCACGCGCATTCCCGGCGTCCGCTTCTCGTCGTTGATGCCCTTGTGCGCCGGGATCGCGGACCGCTTGAACGTGGTCCGCAGCATGAAGACGGCGCAACCGGAGCACTTGCAGGCCATCAACCTGCTCCAGCGCGGCAACCCGGAGCGCGCCGGGTTCACGCGGCCCACCCTCGGCAGCGCCTTGTCCCATGCGCTCGGCCAACTCGACTCGCCCATCCCGAACTTCGTCTTCATCGACCCCATCCCGGGCGGGAACGAGTTCGAGACGTTCAAGGCTGGGAACTGGAACGGCTGGGTGGGCGCGGAACATGCACCGGTGCGCGTGGGCGGGGACTACTCGCGGCTCATCGGGGCGGCGGCGGAGGGCATCCCGGCGCACGACCGCGAGGCGCGGGAGAAGCTGAGGCGGTTCCTGACGTCGAAGTTCGAGCGGGATCGGCGCAGCGCGGTGGCGGCGAGCCAGAACGCGGCGTTTGAGCGGATGAAGGGCATGGCCGCGAGCGCGGACTTGTTCGACGTGAACCGCCTGCCCGCCAAGGACCGCGAGCGCTACGGGCCGGGCAGCTTCGCCCAGCACGCGC
>JBJSZF010000698.1:0-2367 GCA_046090125.1 Verrucomicrobiota bacterium | reverse complement strand
CGAGGCCGCCAGCGAGGCCGCCGCCCTCGCCGACCCCGCCGAGCCCCCGCGAGACCTCCAGTTCGATCCCGCCACCGACAAGCCCGAGCCCTCCGAGTCCGGCGACGACTTTGACCGCCAGCTCGAGCACATGCTCCAACTCGACCAGGAATGGCGGGACCAACGCGCCGACGCCGCCTCCGCCGTCGGCCGCCCCTCCGCCGAGGACGAGGAACGCCGACAGCACCTCTTCGATTCCCTCGTCGCACCCACCTCCCTCCAGGAGCAACTCCGCGAGCAGGTTCGCCTCGCCGACCTTTCCACCGACGACCGCCGCGTCGCCGAAATGATCGTCGGCAACATCGACGACTGCGGCTACCTCCAGTCCGGCGTCCACGAGCTCGCCTTCAGCACCAACATCCCCTCCCTCCAAATCGAGGCCGTCCTCCGCGTCATCCAGTCCTTTAACCCTCCCGGCGTCGGTGCCCGCAACCTGCGCGAGTGCCTCCTGCTCCAGCTCGAGCGCGCCGAGCGCGCCGAGTCCCCCGAATACCGCATCCTTCGCGACCACTTCGACCTCCTGGGCAAGCGCCGCTTCCCCGAGATCGCCCGCCACCTCGGCATCACCCCGGCCGAGGCTCAGGAACACGCCCGCCACATCGCCCAGCTCAATCCCAGGCCCGGCCTCGACACCACCCCCTCCACCGAGCAACACGTCGTCCCGGAAGTCACCGTCACCCGCGACGGCAGCGACTTCGTCGTCGCCACCGAGTCCGACTACGTCCCCCATCTCCGCATCAGCAACACCTACAAGGACCTCCTCGACGACGCCGACACGGCCCCGGAGGTGCGCGAGTACATCCGCGAGAAAATCCGCGCCGGAAAATTCCTCATCAAGTCCATCCACCAGCGCCAGGACACCATCACCCGGATCGCCACGGAGATCGTCAAGCGCCAGCGCGACTTCATGGAGCACGGGGTCTCGCGTCTCAAGCCCCTCACCATGGTCCAGGTCGCAGAGGTCGTGGGCGTCCACGAGACCACGGTCAGCCGCGCCGTGTCCGGGAAGTACATGACCACCCCCCATGGCGTCTTCGAGATGAAGTACTTCTTCACCTCGGGGCTCCAGACCGACTCGGGCGACGCCGTCTCCAACACGTCCGTCAAGACCCTCCTCGCCGCCATGATCGCCGCCGAGGACAAGGCCCACCCCCTATCCGACGAGGATCTGGTGGAGCAAATCAACTCCAAGGGCATCCAGATCGCGCGCCGCACCGTTGCCAAGTACCGCGGCGAGCTCGGCGTCCTGCCCAGCCACCTCCGAAAGTCCTACTGAACCGCCGGGTCGCCTTCTTGGCGCCCCTTGCCAGGGTCCCAGGAGCTCCACCCGTCGGTCGCCCGTGGCCTCCGCTCGTGCCTCCGCAGCAACACCCGCACCCCCGCCTCCCCAGCCAGCCTTCCACGCCGCCCATCGCAGCATCCGGCAACGTCGTTACGTCCCATGGCCCGTCACACGGCGATGTGACATCACGGCTGCAGCGCGAGGGAACGCGCCTCCAGCAAGCCCAACGACCGCTTCGTGGCCCAACTCATCGCCGCCTGGGATCGGGACATGGATGGGTTGACCACAATAGGCCCGTGGGTGTGAGCCCAAGGGGGACATGGCCGCGAGGATGACGTCCCCCTTCCGGCACGAAGCCCTTGCCATGGGCCGGTTCGGAACAACGCGAAGGGGTTTCCCCGCCCCCTCAGCCCCGCACCAGCGGCAGGATGACCTCAGGCTCCACCACGCCCGTGAGCTTCTGCTCCAGGCCGCCGTAGAAGTACGTCAGGCGCTCGGGCTCGAGGCCCATCAGGTGCAGGATCGTCGCGTGCAGGTCCCGGATGTGATGCCGGTCCTGGACGGCGGCCTGGCCGATCTCGTCGGTCTCGCCGTAGCTGGTGCCGCCGCGCGCGCCGCCGCCCGCCAGCCAATACGTGAAGCCCAGCGGGTTGTGGTCGCGCCCGTCCTTGTCGCCCTGGCTGATGGCCTGCCGCCCGAACTCGCCGCCCCAAACGACCAGCGTGGAATCGAGCAGGCCCCGTTGCTCCAGGTCGTGCAGCAACGCGGCGATGGGCCGGTCAATCTCGGGACAGTGGATGCGAAGGTTCTCCTCCACGCCGAAGTGCGCGTCCCAGTTCTGCTGTTGATGCCCGCCGCCGTGGTAGATCTGGATGAAGCGCACGCCTCGCTCCACGAGCCGCCGCGCGATGAGGCATTGCCGCCCAAAGGGCGCCGGGCCGAGCGCGAGCGGATGGTCGCCCGGACGCCCCTCGTTGACGCCGTACATCTCCAACGTGCGGGCGTCCTCGCGGGACAAGTCGAGCGCCTCGGGGGCCTCGCGTTGC
>JBJSZF010000697.1:0-9671 GCA_046090125.1 Verrucomicrobiota bacterium | reverse complement strand
CCCGCCCAAGCCGGATGCACCGCCAATCCCAAAAAATTTCGTCCGCTTCGCGGACAGGGAAAAGGGGCAGGGAAACAAAGGGAAAAGGAGAACCCTGAGGCAACCCTAGCGAGCAGGCTCATCCACACCCAACACCACCCGAAACCCGACGTTGACGCCGCGTTCATCGGGCTCGTCGCCGACGCGAAAGGACGAAAGCAGGTCCCGAGGATCGCCAACGTACCAGGACCCGCCCCGCAAAACGCGGAACTTTTGATCGGTATCGTACCAGTCCTCGCACCACTCCCACACATTGCCAGCCAAGTCATGGATGCCGATGCGAGTCGCAGGGAACGAGCCCACGGGCGATGTCGTGGCGAACCCATCGTCGTAGCCCTGGATGAACCCCGAAGTGATACCTAAGCGATCCCTGCTGGTGACGTCCGCGAAGTTCCCAGCCCCTCGCGGCGGTGGCCATTGGGTGCCCCAAGGGTACACGTCGGGGATCTTCGAATCTCGTTCCTTCGGCGTGGCGCCTTGCTCGCGGGGCAGCCCTACGGCGGCGCTCCATTCCAGGTCGGTGGGCAGGCGATAGCGGCGGTTGGCGGGCAAGGTGCCCGCGCGGCGCTCCGTGGCCGTCAGCCATTGGCAAAAGTCCCGGGCATCGTTCCAGGAGACGTTGACGACGGGATGGGTGGGGCCGGGGGTCACGGCGATGCCTTGGAAGATCGGGTTTCGCCATGAGGCGTCGCCGCCGGTGCGCGTCTTGGCGAAGGCCTCGTAGTCTTGGACGCGCGTCTCGTAGGCGGAGAACCACACGCCGGCGTTGGCGACGGGCACGAACACCATGCCGAGGGAGTTGGTGAAGGCGGGCAGGGTCAACGAAGGCCTCGCGAGGGTGAACGGAGTTGAACCTTGCTCGGTGCCGGAGCCCATCCAGCCGTAGAGAACGGGGGTGGCCCATGCGACGGCGGCGAGGGCGACCAGGGCAGCCATGGCCCACGCCCGGAGCCCATGGGCTGCGACCCCGTTTTGGAAGAGGCGTTCCCGCAGCGGTTCTGGCAGGCGCTGGGCCAGGGGGTTGAGGTGGCCAGGGTTAAGAAACGCCACCATGACGGAATCCCCGGCCATGCCGCGTGCCGATCGAAGCCATGCCCACAGGGCCGCCAGGGAGCGGGCCGGCCCGGGCGCATGGACCGGGATGCCCTCCCCGGCGGGATGGAGGAGCATGTTGGCCAGGCGTTGGTTGAGGTCGTTGCGGAGGTCACGGGCGATGGCGGGCTCCATGGACCGCAGGAGGCGTCCCCGGAGCCAGTCCGGGAGGTGGGCGTGGCGATGGAAAGGGAGGGAGGCCACGTGAAAGAGGTCTGGGAACGAGGGACGCACGTCTCCGGGCATGCGAGCGGCGAGTTCACGGGTGAGTCCAGGGGCGAGCGCGGGGAAGACGGCGGTGGCGCACAGGAGTTGAAATGCCTTGGGCGAAAGGGTGGCCTGGAGCTGGGTCACCAAGGCGGCTCGAACCCCGCGACTTGGGGCGGCCGCGCTGGCGAGCCAGCGCAAGGGATCGTCGGCAAGGAGCGACGGGACACGCGGGGCCGGTTGGGCGGCATCCTGGTCCATCGGCGCCCCCTTTGCCAGCCATGCCGCGAAGCGCAGAAAGGCGTCGGGTTGGGGCGGCAAGACTCGGAATCCATGGGCGTGCAACGCGGCGGCCAGGCGGTCGCTGCGTCCCGCTGCGGCGGGCGTGATCCATCCGCGCTCGGGTCGGTCTGCAAGCCGCCTCATCCATGCCCGGGGTCGGCCATGGGACGGGTGGATGCCCGCCCGGGGGTCTGCCACCACCACGATGCGGTGCGCGGGGAAGGAACCGAGAAGGTCTGGGAGGGTCACGGCGGCCCTGCCAGAAGGCGCGGGACGCAGGGGATCGCGTCGGGCGCATCCGGTGTCCGGGGAGCCGCGAAACGTCCAGACCTCGAGGGCAACGCCCGCCATGGCGAGGCGCGCCAGGCAGTCGCGGAGGTAGGTGGCAAAGTGATCGCGCTCGTGCGCCTCCTCGACGAGGACGAGGTAGGCCGGGGTGACGACGACGGATTGGAAGCGGGGGCTGAACGCCCCGCCGTTGCGGATGGTGGCGCGAATGGTGGAGGCGGGATGGAGGACGGAACGATGGCCCGTCATGCGTCGGGCCATCGCGACGGCGGCGGGCGCCAGGGAAGCATCATGCCGCGGCGCTCCGTCATGGCCGGGATCTTGCAATCGTTGCAAGGCCTCCTGCTGGGAAGGTCCCTGCTGGAGGTAAAGACGGCGGCGCAAGCGGTCCCAGATTGCGGCAAGGAGGGCCATGGTCGCCACGACGGCCACGAAACGGCTCAGGATTCGGAGAGCGGCGGGAGCCGTTCCCGGTCCTGTAGGCGAGGTTGGGCTCGGTTCCGTGGGAAAAACGTTGGTGGCGACCGCGAATGTGGCGTTGGCACGCAGTTCCAGGACAACGGGAGGGTTGGTGGACGGTTGGGGAATCCTTCGATCCATCAGCGGGGAAGGGGTTGTTGGCCATGCGCGCCAGAGCAGGATTAAGCCCACCACGACGAGCGCGACGAGGCCCCAAGGGAACGGCCTGCGCGGACGGGTATCCTCGGCCGCAGGGGGGGTGGGGCCGGGGGCGGTGGGCTCCGTGCCGCGGTGGCCCAGCCGCAGGTATCGGTCCAGCGCCTCCGGGTAGGCGGACTGGGCCTCCGCGCTGGTGCAAAAGATGGGGGCAAGGTGCAGGAGACGATCCCGAGTCGAGGCGGTGAGTGATTCGGAGGCGCACCATGCCTTGGTGGCGTCGAGGCGGTGATCGATCTCGACATGGATGCCGTCGATACGTTGCGCGGCGAGGAAGTCCATCCATGAGAGGACCTCCGGGGCCTGGGGCGGGGCTTCCGATGGAGCCTGGGGGGGCACGAGGCGGATGGGGGGGCGTTGGGTTTGGGCTTGGCGTCGGTTGAGCGCCTATTGACCCAGTGCCGCCCTGGCCAAGGCGAGGTCTTGTTGCGTTTTGAAAAGGGTGGCCAAGGCCTTCTCCTGTCGGTCGCGTGGAATGTCGGTGCTGGGTGGGAATGACCAATCCCACCCCAAGGCTTGGAGGCCAAGGGCGCTGTCGATGATCTCGGCGGTGGAAGGCTTCTTCTCGACGTTGCCGTTCTCCCGGACCCTGAGGATCCAATCGACCCATTTCTTGATGGACCCGATGTCGCGAGACGAGCCGCCATGGCGACCTGCTGAGTGCCTGTCGAGGTGCAGGGCGACGATGCGGCTGATTTCGTCGGCCGTGGGGAAAGCCATGTGCAGGTAGAGGCAACGACGCAGGAAGGCTTCCGGCAACTGGCTCTCGCGGTTGGTCGTGAGGAGGATCAGGGGTGAACGGGCGGGGTCGGGCTCGCGTCCGCCAGGGGCGCGGGGAACCTGGATGGGAGAGGGGTGATTCAGCTCGGGAATGTGGAACTCGAGCTGGTCGATCTCGTTGAGCAGGTCATTCGGGAAGTCGCGCGGGGCCTTGTCCACCTCGTCGATGAGCACGACGGAGCGCCGTGCGGACTCGGTGGGAAGGCCGTCGGTCGGGCGCTCGGAGGGATTGAGGGATAGCGCGATGGCCTTGCCGAGGGCGGCCAGGGTGAGGAATCCGCCGGGCTTGGGAAGGGATTCACGCTGGGCAGCCTTGAGCTGGGTTTCCCCGAAGAACCGGACGCTGTCGAATCGATAGAACAGGTCGGTGGCCTGGGAGCTGGACTTGGTGTTGAACTGAAGGACATCACCATCGAAAGGGAGGTCATGCGTGCCTTGGTCCCGGTGCGCGGGACCGGTTTGCTTGGCCAGTTCCTCGGCCACGCGTCGCGCCAGGCTGGTCTTGCCGGTGCCAGGCTCGCCCGACAGCAGCAACGGCTTGCCCAGGGCCAACGCGAGGTTGACAGCCCCGGCGATGGACTCGGAGAGGATGTAGGGGCTGCCCCAACGATGAGGCGTGGACGTGTCGTCGGGCGTGACCTTGGGGGGGTTAGGATTCATGGATGAGATGATGTTCCTTGCAGTGGTTCAGGAGTGTCCGGAAGGAGGGCCGGGAGTCGTAGCTGACGAGTTGCTGATGCAAACGGGTCGCGGAGTTCCGGAAGGCCGACTGTGCCCGTTCGGGGACCGCATCCTTGAGCCTGGCTTCAAACCACGCTTGGAAGTCAGAGGGCAGCATCTGCCAGTTGCCGGGGGTCAAGCACTTGGCATGAACGCCAGGCACGTGGGCGTCGATGGCTTCCCGCAGGGCGGGTTCCTCAACGTTCGAGTGCAGCAGGACGCTCACGATGATCGACGGGGCACGGACCGGGGCGTCCGGCAACGAACCGGGCGGGGAAGGGTATTCCGCCAGGAAGCCTTTCAGCTGACACATGACCTCCTGAAGCCTTCGCAGGGAGAATCGGGAACCATCCGCCCCGATCTCCCACCGGTACACCCGGGGCGTCGGGGGACATGCGGCCCCGACGGGGTGCGCCACAAAGGCATCCTTGAGTTCCTGGACGGGGTCGGGGCCGTTGATGTTGATTTTCAACGCGGCCACGTGGGGCGCGGCGTCCTTGTGGACAAACTGGCTCCAAAGCCTCTCGAAGCGGTGGTTCCAGAGACGGCCGGGAAGATCGTCTTCTTGGCCTTGGAGGAAGAACAGCAACGGCATGCCTGCCGCCTGTTGCCATGCAACCCGCATGGCGTTTTCCAAGGTTTCGTGGTCGCAACCAAAGATGGCGTCCGAGGGCAACCGTCCGCCTTCCGCAGCAGTGGACGTGGGCTCGCTTGCTGACCGAATGATCTCTTCGGCAACCTCGTCGGCGGCCCGTTTCATGAGCCTGTGATGGTCGTGGCATATCGCCTCGACGACACGCCCATCCCTGTCGCTGCTCGGGATGGCTTGGGCATCACTGATGCGTGTCGAACCCTCGAAGTCCCATCCGTGCGCGTCCTCCTTAATGCACCAAGTGGCGAAATCCTCGTCGTCGGACGCCCGGATCTGGTGCTCCTTCCAGTCGTCGTGGTTGCGGGTCCATGTGTTGGGGTTCAACCATGAAAACGGGCGTCGGCCGTCGAGGATCACGGGCAGGAGCAATCTCTTCCTCTGCCATGCCATCCATGCCTCGCGTCGCAGGCACCAGTCCGACGCGAGGGACCGCGGCGACACCAAAAGGACGAACACCCCCCGTTGCAGGATGGCGTTGGGAATTACGTCGAACCACCTGGCACCTTTTCGGATGCTCTTGCGGGCGAGAAACACGTAATCGGTTGGCAGGGCGTATCACTTGGTTGTCAGGCTGGCTTCGAGCGCCCTTTTGAATCGGTCGGCATTTCGATAATCCCATTCCGCATAGGACAGGAACACCTTGGGCAGGTCGGGCGGCGGGGGTGCTGGGGCTGGATGGGGCATGGCAGACAAGGCTGGCTCAGGGCAAGTGCCGTGCGATGTCCTCAACGATGCGGGCGGCGAGGTCGGGGTAGTGGCGGGAGCGGCGGAGGTCGTCCTGGAGGGATCCGGGGGCGTCGGACGGGGCGTTGGGGACCAGGGCGGCGGCGGCTCCGCCCGGGGCTCCGAAGGCGTAGTGGCGGGGGATCACGTGGATGGCGGAACCACGGGTGTCTGCCGGGCCGGGATCGCGGCCCGTGGCCATGTTGAACTCGTCGAAAATGCCCCTCATGCCCCCGACGTACACGGCGGCGACGGGGCGGGTGGTGTCGAGCATCGCGCGTCGCATGTCGCGGAGGGAGCCCACCACGGACGACGGGTCGAGGACGCCCTCGTTGAATCGGGCCTGTTCGTTGTCGTGCGCAGGGACCCACTCGACACGCCCGAGACCGCCTTCCAAGGATTGGAAGGCCTCCATCTCGGGGGAGGTGTTGTTGGCGAAGACGCGAGACTGGTAGGCGATGACGCGGGTGCCGGTGGGTTCGCCCGGGGACATCGGCGGCGCGGCCGTGCCCCGGGCGATCCACAACATCAAGGGCGTGATGGTGGGATGGCCGCCGAACACCAGGACGCCGTCGGCGCCCAGGATGGCCTTGGCGACGGACACAACGGCGTTGGCGATCTCGGCGTCGTCGGCGGGGTCGGGGAATTCGTCCCGGCGTTGGGAGCTGGGGAAGCTGGCGGAGAGGAAGATGGCGCGGCGGCGCAGGCTGGGCGCGGCGGCGCGGGCGTCCGAAAGGGCTTGTGCGAGGGATTTCATGGGACGTTGGGCGGCGCGCTTGCCGCGAGTCGGCGGACCAACGGTTGAATCTCCGTCTCGGCCGCACAGGAGACGGCCTTGCCGCAGGTGATCCACTTCACCATGGCGGCATGGTGGCCCGGGATGGTGGTGACGGGTTGGACGAGGCAGGCGGCGGGCGTGGCGGGGTGGCGGCGGCGCCGGACCTCGCACTCGAACAAGGCCTCTGCGGTGGCGGCGCGGGGTAGGACGTCGAAACGAATGGATCCGTGACCCGGTCGAACGGGGGTGGCAATGACGCCCCATGCTCCGGAGGGCTGAAACGGGACGGCGTGCTGGCGCAGGGCGGCGGTGAGGGAGCCCACCATTTCGCGTCGGCGACGGGTCATGGCGTGGGCATGGGCTTCCTCGATGCGTTGCACGAGGCGGTGGAGGGCGTCCGGGGTGAGCCTGCCGGAGCCGTCGCTGTCGAAGTCGCCCGCGATGCCATGGGCCTGCGAATGGAGGGGATGGTAGTAGTCGCCCGGGAGAAAGCGGAGGCGCGGGTGTCGTGAGGGATCCGAACCGGGCCAGGCAACGGCGAGCAGGCCGAGCTTGTTGGCCTGGGCACAGTGAACTTCCTCCATGACCCACTGGGACTCCCCAATGCCCGGTGACTGGAGCAGGACAACCATGGCGCGGGAGACCAACTCGGCCTTGAGGGCGGCTTGGAAGGATTCGCCGTGGTCGATGGAATACAGGTCGAGGAAGACGTCGAAGCGGCGTCGTCGGAGGGCGTCCAGGAGTTGCTCGGCGACGGCGGAGGCCTCCGAACGCTTGTAGCTGATGAAGACGCGGCGGTCGGACTCGGAAAGGCCGGCGAAGCGGAGGATGTCGAGGACGGGTGGCGCGGCCGACGCTTCGGGGGGTGCCTCGGGCCATTCGAGGGCATTCAGGTGCGCGAGATCCGATGGGAGGACTGCGCTGGCCCTGCGCAGGTCGGAGACCAGCGGCAGGACGGGAATATCCTGGGCGAGAAGGTCCTTGAGAAGGGCGGGGGCTTCGGCGGCCTCGGCAGGATCGGATGGCGCGAGGTACAGGGCGGAACGGTAGGTGTCGGGCGATGGGGCGCCGGGAAGGTTCGTGGAGCAGCGCGAAAGGGTGACCATGCCCGGGTCGAAGCCCAACTCGCGGAGGCACCCCTCGAGTGATGGGATGAGGAAGGAGCTGCGGTGCCGCATGCCGGGCTCGACGACCAGCAACTCGTACAACGGATGCTTCAACGCCTTGATTGGGTGGAGAGATGTGCTCAAACGCGTGTCATTCCGTTGAAAAAGGTTTCCGCGACGCAAGCCCGAAGTGGGAGCGGGAAACGGGGAGCGGGACCCGGGGAGCGGGAGGCGGGAGGCGGGCAATGGCCGCTGGGAGCGCGCCCGTCCCCGGGCGCAGCCTAAATGCCATCCTGACGGGCCTTCGTGCGGCCGTTATGACGCGCCGAGCGTTCGTGGGAAGGCATTCGCCTCCTCCAGCCCCACGTCCCCGCACGCCATGCAGGTCACGCCGGGGACGCCCGCCCCTCGCTCCCCGCTCCCCGCCCGAACGGTGGACGTCACCCGCCGGCGCTTGGTAGCCTTGGGATCAATCGAGATGGCTTCCTTGCCCAAGGTGTTCCTGTGCTACGCGCGAAAGGACAATGCCAGCGACGACCACGATCGTCGTTGGCTGGATCGTTTCAGGACGTTCTTGAAGCCCCACGACGGCGAGGAGTTCGAGGTGTTCCATGACGAGCAGGTCCCGCCGGGGGGCGAATGGAATCCCGTCATCCTCGAGCAGGTGAACACCTGTCATGTGGCCGTGCTTCTGGTGTCGCAGCATTTCCTGGGTTCCACCTACATCCGCGACAAGGAGCTGCCGGTCCTCTTGGAGAGGCGCAGGGTGGGCCAAGTCTTGGTGCTCCCCTTGCTGATCTCGGAATGCACCCTAGCCAAGAAGCGCTACCGGTTTCCAGATCCCCAGACCGGTCCGCAGCACCTCTACATCAGCGACCTCCAACAGGTGGGAGGCCAGTTTGAGGCGTTGGAGGCCTTGAGTCCGGCCCAACAGAACAATCGGCTGCGGGCCGCCACCGAGGTCATCCTTGGGCATGTTGAAAAGCTGGGCCGCCAAGTCGTGGCGCCCGACGCGCCCCCCGCCGCCGCGCCATCCAAGAAGGCGAGCGACACACCCGTCGCCCCTCCTGCCTCCGCCCCATCCACGGCCCGAGACACCGTCGCCACGCCCGACCGTCCGTGGATCAACTCGTTGGAGATGCGATTCGTGGCGGTGCCGGGGACGCGGGCATGGTTCTCGGCGTGGCCCACGCGCGTGCGGGATTACCGGGCCTTCGCGGAGGCCCGAGGGGGCAGGGATGGGGCGTGGCGCGACCCCATGTGGCAGGGCGTCCCGGTGACGCCGGGGCCGGACCATCCGGTGGTCAACGTGAGCTGGAACGACGCCCAGGAGTTCTGTCGATGGCTCACGGACCGCGAGCATCGCGAGGGACGGTTGAAGACCGGCCAGCGCTATCGACTGCCCACGGACCGTGAGTGGAGCGCGGCCGTGGGGCTGCCGGAAGAACCTGGGAAGACCCCGAAGGACCGGGATGGAAAGATCGTCGGCGTGTATCCCTGGGGCACCCAATGGCCGCCGCCACACGGGGCCGGGAACTTCGCGGACGCCACATTCAAGAAGCGGTTTAATGGCGATTGGAAGTTCATCGATGGCTACGACGACGGGTTTGCGACCACGTCGCCCGTGGGCTCGTTCCAGCGCTCGCCGACCGGCCTGTATGACTTGTCCGGCAACGTGTGGGAATGGTGCGAGGACCTGTACGACGGCTCCGGCACACGCCGCGTTTTGCGGGGCGGGTCCTGGGACAATGTCGATCCTCGTTTCCTGCTTTCGTCCTGTCGCCTCAGCGTCGAGCCCGATGTTCGCGTCGTCTACTTCGGGTTTCGGGTGGTGTTGGGTGTGGATGAGCCTGCTCGCTGAGGTTGCCGTCGGGATAAACCTCTTTGCTTTGTTCCTCTGTTCCTTTTTCCTGCCGCGAAGCGGCGAAGTTTTTGGATTTCGGGTGGGGCGAAGGCCTGGCCCGAAGGTGGCTGGCCGGGCGGGCCGGAGGACAGTGGATGCTGGAGGCATCCGAGCGTGTAGCCGGTGGTTGAGCGAAGCGACACCACCGGTACCCGGTTCCCAGGAAATCCCATGCATCCCGGCCGGGATGCCAGCGTTGCCTGGCGCAGCGCCTATGCGTTGGGTTGGGTTTTCGCGACGGGCGGCGCGCCGCGGCGTGTCGGCGTGATCGGTCCGTGGTGGTCCTGGCACCCCTGCCGGGGTGCGTGGATGGAGGGGCGATGGGATCCGGTGGTGTCGCTTCGCTCAACCACCGGCTACATCCTGGCATCCCTCCGGGATGCTTGCGGGGCGCGCGCTGGGGGGATGGGGGAGACGCATCGGGAT
>JBJSZF010000696.1:0-6561 GCA_046090125.1 Verrucomicrobiota bacterium | reverse complement strand
CGGCCACGCACGCCGCCGGGGGCCTCCGTCCCGGTCACCCAATCCGCCAGGTGATCCGCGCCCGGTCCAGGTCGTAGGGCGACATCTCCATGCGCACCCGGTCCCCGGCGTTCAGCCGGACAAACCGCTTGCGCATCTTCCCGCAAACCGTCGCGAGGACCATGTGCTTGTTGTCCAGCTCCACGCGAAACATCGTCCCGCGCAGGACCGTCCGGACATAGCCCTCCACCTCAACGTGGCCTTCACTGCTCGAATGCTTGTCCATCTTGGAAATAAAAAAGGCGAGGCCGGGCAAGCCCGATGCCTCGCCGGATGGAATCAGTAGGCCGCGCGGATTAGTAACGGCCACGGCCGCCACCACCACCACCGCCGCCGCCGCCGAAACGACGTCCGCCGCCGCCGCCGCCACCACCGAAGCCGCCGCCGCCGCTACGAGGACGCTCCTCGCGCTCGCGGGCCACGTTGACGGTCAACGCGCGGCCATCCAACTGGCGGCCGTTCATGCATCGATCGCCTTCTGGGCGTCTTCCGCGCTGGCCATGGTGACGAAGCCGAAGCCACGGGGGCGGCTCGTCATGCGGTCCACCATGATCGCCACTTCCACGACCGACCCGTGCGCGGCAAACGCGTCCTGCAGGTCGTTTTCCGTGGTGTTGAACGATAGGTTCCCAACAAACAACTTGTTGCTCATTATGATGACTGGATGTCCGGATTTGGACGTCGTTTTCCCTGACAGTTCCCGAGGATCGGATTTCAAATCATCACTGAAACGAGTTCACCTGAAGATTTCCTGGCCCTGGACGAGACGATCGAATCTTGACGGGCCGATCGTCTTGGCAGGCCCCATGGAAAGCAAGCATCAACTCCGGGGCGCAGCGTCCATCCAAACCCCACCACGACCCAGCGGGATCCTCCCATCTCACGCGCCCAACGCCAGCCACACGACCCCGGCCACCCCCACCCCACCGCCCACGACCGACGACGCCGTCGGCCGCTGCCCCTCCAGGATCCAAGCCATCGGAATCACGGCCAAGGGCGTCAGCGCCGCCACCGCCATCACCACGCCCGTGGGTTGAATCGACAACGCCCACTGGTACGACGCCACCCCCAGCGTCGGGCCGCTCAACGCGTTGACGAGCACCCACGGCGACGCCCGCCGCCATCGCGGGCCTGAGTCTCCCAAGCCGCCGCCCTTCCCCGTCGCACGCCACCGAAGGCGCTGGATCCACCACCAGGCCCCGATGAACGCCACGCCCGCCCAAATCCGCTGGTACGCCACCGTCAACCCGTCCACGGGATGCCCGGCCGCCGCCGACACCAAGGTTCCGTGTCGGCTCAGCACCGCGCCCACCCCCTGCCCCGCCGCCGCAACAACACCCAACACGAGGGGCCCCATTCCAGGCCCCGACGACATCCGGCCTGGAGCCCCGACCTCCGACGGGCGCCGCGGCCGCAACGCCACCGTGACGCCAGCCAGGATCACCGCGATCGCGCAGAGCTGGGCCGGCCGCAGCGCCGTCCCCAGCCACAGCCATTCCACCACCAGCCCGATCGGCACCGACAGGCATTGCACCATCAGGCTTGCGAGCTGCGCCCCGAGCCGCGGCAACGCCAGGAACAATGCCGTGTCGCAGATCCCGAAACCGACCAGCCCGCTCGCAAGGAACCAGCCCAGCGCAGGCCCCCCGAAGCCCCCGCCCAGCCCATGCGCGTACACCCCCAGCAGCAGCGTGGCCACAAGGATGCGCACCAGCGACGCATCGTTCGACCCCAGGAAGTGAATCGAGCGCCGCGCTGCCACCGACGACAACGCGAAGAGCCCCACCGCCATGAACGCCGGCAACATGGAATGATTCCCGGCCCAGCGTCAGCCCTCCGACGCCAGCACGAACCCAAAACCCGCCGCCTTCGATGCCGCCGCCGCGAGCCGCCGCATGCGCCGCACCGCGTTGCCTAGGTTCCGGTGCTTGAACAGCGCCGTCCCCGCCACCAACGCGTCCGCCCCGGCGCGGGCGCACTCGACGGCCGTCTTGTCGTTGATGCCGCCGTCCACCTCGATGCGGAAGTCCAGCCCCAGCTCCCGCCGCCACGCCGCAAGCTGCTGCACCTTGGGCACGCATTCCTCGATGAACGGCTGCCCTCCGAAGCCCGGGTTCACCGTCATCACCAAAAACAGGTCCACCTTCCCAAGGTACGGCCGGACCTCGGTGATCCGCGTGGGAGGATTCACCGCCAGCCCCACCTTCTGGCCGTTCGCCCGGATCTTCCACAGCAACGGCGTCACCTGCTCGCCCAGCTCCACGTGCACCGTGATCCGGTCCGCCCCGGCGTCCGAGAAAGGCTTCAGCAGGATCTCCGGCGCGGAGCACATCAGGTGCACGTCCAACGTTCGCCGGAAGTGCGGCCGCACCACGCGGACCACCTCCGGCCCGAACGAGATGTTGGGCACGAAGTGGCCATCCATGATGTCCAGGTGCAGCCACTCGGCCCCGGACCGATGCGCGCGCGCCGCCTCGGAGCCCAGCCGTGCGAAGTCCGAAGCCAACAGGGAAGGTGCGATGATCAAGGTGCCTCCAGCCTCCGAAGTGTCTCGTCCGACTGCAATCCCGACAGCAGGTCCGAGACCGTCCTGCCGACGCCCGCCACCACCCAGCCGGGGGCCAGCTCCGACCACGGTTGAAGCACGAACCGGCGCTGGTGGGCCCGCGGGTGCGGCAGGACCAGCCTGGGGGTTGCCATCACGTGCTCGCCCCACGCGAGCAGGTCGAGTTCCAAGGGGCGCGGCTCGTTGAGGACCACCTTGGGGCGGCGCCCCGCCTCGGCCTCCATCGCCTGCAAGGCGTCCAGCAACGACTCCGGCGTCTCGCCGTCCCGCGCCACCAACCGAGCCACCGCATTCACGAACATCGGCGATCCCGGCGGGCAATCCACCGGCGTGCTCGTCCACAACGACGACGACGCCACCGGCCCGGCCGACAACGCCCGTAGCCCCGCCAAGGCGTCCCGCACCATCCGCGCCGAATCGCCCAGGTTGGAACCCAGCGCCACGAAGATGGACGAATCGATGCTCACCGCAGGCCCAGGACGTCCTGCATGTCGTAGATTCCAGGCGCACGCCCGTGCACCCACGCCGCCGCGCGCAACGCCCCGTTCGCAAACGTCTCCCGGCTGCTCGCCTTGTGCGTCAGCTCCACCCGCTCGCCGTTTGCCGCGAACATCACCGTGTGGTCCCCCACCACGTCCCCGCCCCGCACCGCGTGGATTCCAATCTCGGACGCCGTTCGCTCCCCCACGATCCCGTGCCGCCCATGCCGCAGGGCCTCCTCCATCTGGACCTTGCGAACGTCCGCCAGGATTTCCAGCAACGTCGTCGCCGTCCCGCTCGGCGCGTCCTTCTTCAGGCGGTGGTGCATCTCCACCACCTCGATGTCGAACGACGGCCCCAGGATCTCCGCCGCCTTCCGCGTCAGCCAAAACAACGTGTTCACCCCCGTGGAATAGTTGGATGCCCACACCAGCGGCACCGCCGCCGCCGCCGCGCGAATCGCCGCCTTCTCCCCGTCATTGTGCCCCGTCGTGCCGATCACCAGCGCCCGCCCATGCCGCGCGCACAGCTCCGCCACCCCCGCCGTCACGTGGTGCAACGTGAAGTCAATCACCACGTCCACCGAGGCGACGTACGACGCCAGGTCATCCCCCACGTCCACCCCCGCCACCAACCGAAGCCCCTCGTGCCGCGGCGCGCACGCGATCAACGCCTGCCCCATCCGGCCCTTCGACCCGTTTACCAGGATTCGTGTCATCTTCGGCGTCATTCAACACGATCCATGGCCCCAAGGTGGAGACGGAAGTTTTGCGGACACGCAGCGCCAGCAGGGTCTCGCGGCTTGCCACGCATCGACGCGCCGGCCCCTCCCAACCTCACGCGTAGGCGCGCGACTCCCGCAGCGCCTCGCCCACGTGCGGCGGGACCAAGTGTGACACGGGCAACCCCGCCCGGATCCGCTCGCGGACCAGCGACGACGACACCGCCAGGGGCCAGCCCCGCAGCTCGCGAACGCGAAACGGTCCCGGAGCCTCCCATGGCAGGCTCCCGGGCCTCGGGATCACCACAAACTCCACCAGCCGCGCCAGCTCCGGGGCCTCCCTCCATTTCGGCAACGTCGGGACGTGGTCCGCCCCGATCAGCCAGCTCAGCTCCGCCCCCGGATGCCGCGCCATCACGTCGCGCACCGTGTCCACCGTGTAGCTCGTCCCGCCGCGCCGCAGCTCCACGTCGTCCAGCAGGAACCGCGGCTCCCCCGCCAAGGCCATCCGCAGCCAGCGCAATCGCAGCGCGTCCGGGGCCGGGGCGGCCGATGGCTTGAAGGGCGACCGCGCCGCCGGGATGAACGCCACCGCATCCAACCCCAGCTCCTCCAGCGCGGCACGCGCCACCAGCAGGTGGCCCAGGTGAACCGGGTCGAACGATCCCCCATACAATCCCAAGCGCCTCATGCCCCGCCTCGCCCTCGCCCTCGCCCTAGCAGCAACGCTGGATCCCCTCGAACCGGCGCCGCGCCTGCTCGATGTAGGCCGTCGCACGCGCCCGCTCCTCCACGTCCTCCCGCACGCCGGGCACGTCGATCAATAGCCGTGTCGCGCAGGCGTCCCCTCCTCCCGAGCCCGCCCGCGCCGCCGCGCGGTCGATGGCCTCCTGGTCCGACACATGCCGGGCTAGCGCCAACCCGATCGCCAGGGCCCCGGCGGGCGCGACGGACGCCGGCGTCGGGGCCTCCGGCGGCAGCCAGACGGGCTCCGTCTCCGCAAGGTCCGGCGGCCGCGTCCCGCGCAGCAGCCGCGTCCACTCCCATGCGGCGAGGGCCACGACCACCCCGGCCAAGACCAGGAACGAGCCCGTCACCACCAAGTCGATGACCTGGTTGGCGTGGCGCGAGCGGTTGGCCTTCACGGCGTCCCGCGCCCCCTGTCCCGCCGCCCCCTCCGGAGCCTTCGCCGCCGCCTCCACCAAGGCCGCGTGCTTCACGTCCAGGTCCCGCGCCATCGCCAGGAAGCCAATCCGCGGCTGCGGGTGAAACATCTTCTGCCACCCGGCCGTGAACGTCACCGACAACAGCCAGCACAACGGCAGCAACGTGGCCAGGGCGATGGCCGGCGACCGCCTCCGCACGATCGCCATCTTCAACAGCAACGTCGTCCCCAGCACCAGCGCGACCGACGCCAGCAACTGGTTCGCGATCCCGAACAACGGCCACAACGAGTTGATGCCGCCCAGCGGGTCCCGCACGCCCTGCACCAAGAACCAGCCCCACGCCCCCACCACCAATCCCGACGCCAGCACGTTCGGCCCCGTCGCCCGCGTGTCCCCCAGCCGCGGCGACACGTGCCCCAGGAAGTCCTGCAACAAGTAACGGCCCACCCGCGTCCCGGCGTCCAGCGTCGTCAGGATGAACAACGCCTCGAACATCACCGCGAAGTGGTACCACAACCCCAGCCCGCGCCCCGCCGTCACCTCGCGGAACACCTGCGCCATCCCCACCGCCAGCGTCGCCGCGCCGCCCGTGCGCCCGTACAACGACTTCTCCTGAACGTCCGCCGCCAACCCCTCCATCGTCCCCGGGCCCAGCGCGAACCCGGTCGCGTTCACCTTTTGCAACACGTCGGCCACGCGGGCCGCCTCGTCCGCGCCCACCCCCTTCACGTTCATCGCCAGATAGACCCCGGGGTCCAGCGTCGAGGCCGCCACCAACGCCATGATCGCCACCAACGACTCCAGCAACATCGCCCCGTAGCCCACCGGCCGCGCATGGCGCTCGCGCGCGATGATCTTGGGGGTGATGCCCGACGCGATGAGCGAGTGGAAGCCGCTGATGGCCCCGCAGGCGATGGTGATGAAGCAGAACGGGAACAGCTTCCCCGCCACCACCAGCCCGTTGCCCGCCACCGCGAAGTCCACGACGGCCGGCATCCGCAGCCGCGGCAACACCAGGATCACGCCCGCCGCCAGCGCCAGGATCGTCCCCAGCTTCATGAAAGTGGACAGGTAGTCCCTGGGGGCCAGCAACAGCCACACCGGCAGCACCGACGCCGCCAGCCCATACGCGATCAACATCCACGCCAGCGGCTCCTCGCGAACCGTGAACAGCCCCGACAACGTCGGATGCTCGTGCACGTACTGCCCGCCCCACACCGCCGCCAGCAGCAGGACAATCCCGCCCACCGACGCCTCCAGCGTGCGGCCCGGCCTCAGGAACCGGAGGTACCCGCCCATCCACATCGCAATCGGGATCGTCGCCCCCACCGTGAAGACGCCCCACGGGCTCTCGCCGAGCACCTGCACCACCACCAACCCCAGCACTGCCAGCAGGATGATCATGATCGCCAGGATCGCCACCAACGCGACCGTCCCCGCCAACGGCGTCAGCTCGTCCCGCACCATCTGCCCCAGCGACCGCCCCTTGCGCCGCATGGACCCAAACAGGAACACGAAGTCCTGCACCGCGCCCCCAAGGACCACGCCGATCAGGATCCACAACGTGCCCGGAAGATACCCGAACTGCG
>JBJSZF010000695.1:0-12663 GCA_046090125.1 Verrucomicrobiota bacterium | reverse complement strand
CCCGAGATCCTCGAGCCCTCCGGCACGGGTTCCGCATCGACCGCGCCCGCGTTGGCCCTGCCCGTCGGCGTATCCGGCAAGATCGGCGGGTCCGCCGAGGCCGACCATTACCGGCTCGCGCTGAAGTCGGGCGAGGTGGTGGTGCTGGACGTGCAGGCGAACCGAACGGGGTCATCGTTGGATGGCACGTTGATGGTATTGGATGGCTCGGGGAAGGAGCTGGCGCGCAGCGAGGACGCCCACGGGCTGGACCCGTTCCTCGTGTTCAAGGCGCCGTCGGACGGGACCTTCCTCGTGCGGATGAGCGACCTACGGCACCAGGGCGGGGACCGGCACACGTACCGGTTGGTGGCGCGCAGCGGTCCCTACGTGGAGACGTTGTTCCCCTTTGGCGGCCAACGGGGGACGACGGTCGAGGTCGCCTTGCAGGGCCACCTGCTGGAGGGCGCGGATCGCCTGGTGCTGTCGTTGGCCCCGGATGCGCCGATGGGCCGGCAGGACGTGCGCGCCCGCACGCGCGCGGGCTTTTCCAACCCGGTGGGGTTCGAGGTGGGCAACCTCCCGGAGGTTCTCGAGGCCGAGCCGAACGACGCACCGGACAAAGCGACGCCGGCGACGGGGCCGGTGGTGTTCAACGGCCGCGTGGGCAAGGCGGGCGACGTGGACCACTTTCGATTCAAGAGCCCGGCGGACCAACGATGGGTGGCGGAGGTGTTCGCGCGAAGGTTTGGCTCGCCCTTGGACGTGTTGCTCACGTTGCAGGATGCGCAGGGCAAGGTGTTGCAGCGAAACGACGACGCCAACGGCCCGGACGCCCGCATCGAGTTCGATGCCAAGAAGGACGTCGAGTACGTGTTGTCGGTGCGTGACCTGACGGACCGCGGCGGGGAGGCGTTTGGGTATCGGTTGACGGTGCAGCGGCCCGACGTGGCCGCCGGGTTCTCGGCGCGGTCGGGCGCGGGGCGCGTGCGGCTGCACCAAGGCGGCTGGGTGGCGCTGCGCTGCGACGTTTCGCGGAGGAACGGCCACGATGGCACCGTTCGATTCGAGGGCCGGGACCTGCCCATGGGCGTGTCGGCGATGCCGATGGTCGCGGGCCCGGGCGCGGAGGGCGGATGGGTGATGCTAGGCGCGTCGGAGTCGGCGGCGACCGGCTCCACGCGGCTGCGGTTGGTGGCGTCGGGCGAGGTGGGGGGCAAGGCGACGATGCAGGACGTGGCGCTGGCGGAGCAGGGCTGGCTCACGGTGTTGCCCGCCGCGCCGTTCTCGGTGGATGTCGGGCAGGGATCGGTGGTGGTGGAACAAAACGGGCGGGCGGAGCTGGACGTGGCGTTGGCGCGCGCGCCGGGCTTCGAGGGCGAGGTCCGCGTGGTGGCCGAGGGCGTGCCGGGATTGAACGTTCCGCCTTTGGTGCTGAAGGGCGGGGCAACGCGCGGCAAGCTTGCGTTGAACGCCGCCTACAACGCGGCGGGCGGGACGCGTCCCATGCTCGTGCGGGCCGAGGCGACGGTGGAGGGACAGGCCCTCGTGCAGGCCGCGCCGCGCATCGTGGAGGTCACCGTCCGGGACATTCCCTTGTTTGCCACCGCCATGTTGCCGGGCTCGCCCTTCTTCCGCCTCGATCCCGTCAAGTTGTCGGCGGTCGCATTGCCCACCAACTCGGCCTCGGCGGCCAACCGGACGGAGTTCGTGGTGAAGGTGGAGCGCCGCGGGTACGAGGGCGAGGTGACGCTCGCGCTGGAGGGCGTGCCGACGGGCGTGCTGGCCACGGTCCAGCCGGTGGCGGCGAAGGCGCGCGAGGCGACGGTGCAGCTTGTCGTCACGGACAAGGCCGAGGCCGGCAAGGAGCACAAGCTGGGCGTGGCCTTGCGCTTCGAGCACGGCGACCGCATCTGGCGGCAAAAGACGGAGCCCGTGACGCTAACCGTCGCCGCCCCGGCGGTCGAGACGGCCTCCACGAACGCCCCCGCAACGGCCAAGCCGAACTAACCCAGCCCCGGGATTCCCGCACGACGATGAACGACACGATGCACCGCGATTCATTGAAGGCCTTGCCGATGCCGCCCATGGGCCTCGCTGCGATCCTGCGCCGTCCCCGTGCCGATGCATGGCTGGGGGCGATCGCGTTGACGGTGTTCGTGTCCGCCGCCCGGGCCGCCGACGCGCCGGTGTCGTGGTTTCGAGACGTCACGCCGTTGTTCAAGCGTTCCTGCAACGGTTGCCACAACCCCAACAAGATGAAGAGCGAGGTGGACACCTCCACCTACGCGGGGTTCGCCAAGCCGGGCAAGAACGGCCCCAACTACGTCGCGGGCGACCCGGCGAAGTCGCTGGTCCTGTCCGAGGTGAGCGGCAAGGAGCCGAGCATGCCGAAGGAGGGGGACGCGTTCACGGCGGCGGAGGTGGCGTTGCTGGAGCGCTGGATTCGGGAGGGTGCGAAGGACGACACCCCGGCCGATGCGTACAGCACGGTGCTCAAGGAGCCGCCCACGTACGAGGCCCTGCCGGCCACGACGGCGCTGGCGGTGTCGCCCGACGGCCGATGGCTCGCGGCGGCGGGATACCACGAGGTCCTTGTGTTCTCGACCGAGACCTTTGCGCGGCACGGGCGTTGGGTGGGCGAGTCCACGCGGATTGAGTCGGTGGCCTTTTCGCCTGATTCGAAGCGCCTGGCCGTGGCGGGGGGCGTTCCGGCGCGCATGGGCGAGGTGCAGGTGTGGGAGGTGGCGAGCGGCAAGGCGACGGCCGGGTGGAAGATTTCCTCGGACTCGTTGTACGGCGTGTCGTGGTCGCCGGACGGGACGCGGCTGGCGTTGGGCGCGGCCGACAAGTCCGTGCGCGTCCTCGACGCGGCGACGGGCAAGGAGACGGTGAAGTTCGACAACCACAGCGACTGGTCGTTGCAGACGGCATGGCTGCCCGACGGCCGACGGTTGCTGAGCGGGAGCCGGGACCGGGCCATCAAGCTGATCGACGCGCAGAGCGGGCAGTTCATCGACGACATCAACAAGCTGATCGAGCCGGTGACGTGCATCGCGCGGCATCCCAAGGAGGAGACGGTCCTCTATGGGGGCGGGGAGGGCGGGTTGCGCCTGTACCGCGCGAAGGAGAACCAGGAACGCACGGCGGCGAACAACGACGTGAACCTGGTGCGGGCGTTCGAACGGCAGCCGGGCGTGGTGCAGGCGGTGGCGTTCAGCCCGGACGGCGCGGAGGCGGCCGTGGGCGTGAGCAACGGCGAGGTGCGCGTGTACAAGGTTTCGGACGGATCGCGGGCACGGGTGTTGGGCGGGCACGAGGGTGCCGTCTTCAGCCTTGCGTACAGCCCCGATGGCAAGCGGCTCTACACGGGTTGCTTCGATGGCTTGGTGCGCGAGTTCGACGCCGCCACGGGCCGCCTCACGGGAATCCTGCAGCCGGTTCCCTTGGTCACGGCGTCGGCAGGGCGGTGAAGGGGTGGCACGGATCGTCCGCCATGATCAGGCGGGCCAGACTTTGCGCCATCGGGGTTCAGGGCATGATCTGGCAGTTGGGCCGTCCGTAGGCCGCGTGCCTTGCATTGGGTTAGAAGACCCGGCCTAGGTCCCAACGTGGCCCAGCACGACCTCACCCACAGGGTCAGCCCTTGGGTGTCGGCCCATTCGCCCATCTAGTTCGATCGGAAGGCCTTCCCCATCATGGGAGCCTTCCTCAAAGGCCGCCTCTCGGGTGAACCTAGAAACGGCAGTCGAAGAGGATTTCAAAACGAGGAACGGGTCCTCCCATCAGGGAGGATGGGCTTACGGGCAGGAACCCAAGGGCTCACCCTGCGAGTGAGGTCGTGGTGGGCTCGACGCAGCTGTAGGCCGGGTCCCCTGACCCGGCGCACCGGGCATGCGGCATCGCCATCGCCGCGTGAGGGCATGCGGCCTACTGCCCAACTGCCGTTTCTTGGGTAAATTGCCGCCTCATGCCCATCAAGCCTTGGGATCCCCGGGTCTTGCCGTGCCGGGCTTGAGTTCCTGGACGATGTCCGCGACCCACCTGGGCAACTCGACCTCGATGGGCGGCATGGCCTCGGAGCGCCCCTCCAAGTAGGCCTTGGCTAGCCTGAAGTCCTTCCGGGCATGGAACTCCGCGAGCGAATAAAACTCCGTCGCGCCCGAAGGGACGTTCTTCTTCGCAAACCCAGTGTCGTCCCGCCGCAGGAGCGCCGTGTTGAGGAACCTGGTGTTGTGCATCGTGAAGAGGAGTTGGGCTCCAGATGGGGGCGCCTTCTCCAGAAACGCCCTCACCAATCCCTTTGCCAGCAAGGGATGCAGGCTTCGGTTGGTTTCGTCGATGACGACGGTGATTCGCATCGACGTGTTCAATTACAATGATCTCTCCCAACCGCATTCCGGTAGTCGGAGGGTGGTTCCCTCCTTGCTCGGGGCGGGGAAGGTCCATAGCCTCACCGACATCCGGCATCTCGGCCGGGCTTGAGCAAGAGCATTTTCATCCTATGGCAAAACGTTCCGTGCGCGACCTTGACGTCGCCGGCAAGCGGGTCTTCATGCGGGTCGATTACAACGTCCCGATGGAGGAGAAGGACGGCGCGATGGTCATCAACGACGCCACGCGCATCAAGGAGACCCTCCCCACCCTCCAGCTCCTGATTTCCAAGGGCGCACGCGTCATCCTCGCCGCCCACCTCGGTCGGCCCGATGGCAAGCGCGAGCCTTCCATGAGCCTGCGGCCGGTGGCGGCGAAGCTTTCGGAGATGCTCGGCAGGCCCGTGGCGTTCGTGGACGAGTGCGTGGGCGAGAAGGCGGAGGCGGCGGCCGCCGCGCTGGCGAACGGCGAGGTCTTGCTCTTGGAGAACGTCCGGTTCCACGCGGAGGAGGAGGACAACGACCCCGTGTTCGCGGCGCGTCTGGCGCGTCTTGCGGACGTGTACGCGAACGACGCGTTCGGCGCGGCCCACCGCGCGCACGCCTCGACGTGCGGCGTCGCCCGGATCGTGCGCGCCTGGGGCGGCCCCTGCGCCGCCGGGTTGCTCATGGAGCGCGAGCTGAAGTTCCTGGGCGACGAGCTGGAGAACCCCGCCCGTCCGTTCGTCGTGATCCTTGGCGGCGCCAAGGTGTCGGACAAGATCAAGGTCATTGACCGGCTGCTGGAGAAGGCGGACACGATCCTCATCGGCGGCGCGATGGCGTACACGTTCAAGCTGGCGCATGGCGGCAAGACGGGGCGCTCGCTGGTGGAGAAGGACCACACGGGGACGGCGTTGGCTGCGGAGTCCAAGGCGACCGCACGCAAGGTGGGCTTTCATCTTCCGACGGACACGGTCGTGGCGGAGCTGCGGGACACGGGTCGGCTCAGCAAGAAGGGCAAGCCGGTACTGGAGCCGATCAACCCGCGGGTGGTGAGCGGCGACATTCCGGACGACACGGAGGGCTTTGACATTGGGCCTGCGACGGCGGCCGCGTATGCGGCGATCATCGCCGGCGCGAAGACGATCCTTTGGAACGGCCCGATGGGGATGTTCGAGGACAAGCGGTTTGCGGAGGGCACGCTGGCCGTGGCCAAGGCCGTGGTGGCCGCGACGCAGTCGAACGGGGCGAAGTCCATCATTGGTGGCGGCGACTCGGTGAAGGCCATCAACAAGGCGGGGCTGGGGGACCAGGTGACGTTTGCCAGCACGGGCGGCGGCGCGAGCCTGGAGTTCCTCGAGGGCATCGCCCTCCCGGGCGTGGCGGCCCTCGACGACGCACCGATTTGCACATGAAATTCCAAGAACTGGGCCTTCGCCCCGCGCTTCTCGACGCGGTGGACGAGCTGGGCTACGTCGAGCCCACCCCCATCCAGGCCCAGGCCATCCCCCTCATCCTCGAGGGGCGTGACATCATCGGGTCCGCCCAGACCGGCACGGGCAAGACGGCGGCGTTCTCGCTGCCGATCCTGAGTCGGCTGGCGGCCCCGGAGCGCAGCCCGCGTTGCCTGGTGCTGGAGCCCACGCGCGAGCTGGCGCAGCAGACATACGACAACTTCCTGAAGTTCGCGCGCTTCACCAAGCTTCGGGCGGGCATCATCTATGGGGGCGTGGGCTATGGAGCCCAGCGCGAGTGCCTGCGCCGCGGCGTGGACATCCTCGTGGCCACCCCGGGCCGACTGCTGGACCACATGGGCGAGGGGGCGGTCCGCATGGATCGAATCGAGTTCGTGGTGCTCGACGAGGCCGACCGGATGTTGGACATGGGGTTCCTGCCGGACGTGAAGCGGATCCTGATGCGCTGTCCGAAGGAACGGCAGACGCTGTTGTTCTCGGCGACGATCCCTCCTGCCATTGAGTCGTTGTCATCCTGGGCGCTGGTGAAGCCCGCGAAGATCGAGATTGGGGCGCGGCGTTCGCCGGCCGACACGATCCGCCATGTATTGTATCCGGTGGCACTGGCGCAGAAGAACGACCTGCTGCTGTCCTTGCTGGAGAAGGTGCCCTGGGAATCGATCATCCTGTTCTGCCGGACGCGTCGGTCCGCCGACACGGTGGCGTCGTTCCTCAAGCGGCATAAGCACAAGGCGGCGGTGATCCACTCGGATCGCACCCAGAGGGAGCGCCAGCAGGCGTTGGAGGGGTTCAAGACGGGTCATTTCCAGATCCTCGTGGCCACGGACGTGGCGGCGCGCGGGCTGGACATCGCGGACGTGTCGCACGTGATCAACTACGAGGTGCCGGAGCATCCGGAGGACTACGTGCACCGTATTGGGCGGACGGGGCGGGCGCAGGCGACGGGCGACGCGTTCACGTTGATGACGGCGGGGGAAGCCCCGGCGGTGCACGCCATCGAGCGCTTCATCTCGCGCAAGGTGGAACGTGTCCGGCTCGAGGGATTCAACTACCAGTACTCGGCCTTGTTCGACGAGGAGCGGCTGGGGTCGTTGGCGGACCGCAAGACGCGCGGGGTGCGGCTGGGTAAGGGCTACTTCTTCGGGCCGGCGCGGCGTCGCCGTTGAGGTGCGGCAGGCTCCTTGGCGGGTTCCGTCACCCAGACGTCGGCGGGCGGTGACAAGGTGACGCGGCCATCGGGCAACTGCGCCACGGCCTGGAGGACGTGTTGCCCGGCGGGGAACTTGGAGATGCGAAAGCGATAGACGCCGTCCGCGCCCGTGGTCATGCGGGAGAGCTCGGCACGTTCCAAGGACGGGGCGGTGGAGTAGGCGAGGACCACCATCGCCCCGGGGTGCGCGCGGCCCGTGACATCGAAGCCTTGGTCCGTGCGCCAACGCGAGCCGTTGGGAGGGGACTCCATAGTCGTGGGCTGCATGGGCGGGACGACGGGGCGCGCCTGGGGCGGCGGGGTGGGCGGTGCCACGGGCCGAGGCAAGGTGACCAGCCATGCCACCACGCCGACGAGGACCAGCGGCAAGGCCAGGTTCCAACGGTCGTACCACCCGATCCAAAACGGCGGAAGGCGGGAGTCGTTCATGCCTCGTCCTCCCCAGCCCTTCGGGCCTTGAGGGCAGCAAGCTCGGCGGCCAGCTCATTGCGTTCGCGGCCCAGGGCGTCGAGGTCGGCCAAGGCTGCCTCGAGGCGGGCATCGGCATGGTCCACCGGGGCCGCCAGGCGCGACTCCAGCTCGGCGTGGGATCGTGAGACGGCCTCGAGCTCGGACTCCAGGGCCTTTCGTTGGGCGAGGGCGGCGGCTAGCTGGAGCCGAAGTTCAGCCAGGGCCGCCTCCTGGGCGCGCGCCTGCGCGTGGAGGGCCGGGTCGGCCGATGCACTCTTGGCGGCGGCCTGCAGCCGGGCGACCTCGGCGGACAATCGGTCGTTCTCGGAAGCCACCCTTGCGGACTCGCGTTGGGCCTCGGCCTGGCTGCGCTGCATCTCGCCGGCCCGCTGCTCCATCTCGGCGAGCTCGGCCTCGCGCCGCTTGAGCGCGGCATCCGCCGTCTCACGCTTGCGCGCCGCCGCGTCGGCGTCCTTGCGGGCCTTGGCGAGGTCGGATTCCAGCCCCTTGGCCCGGGCAGACTCGGCGTCGAGCTTGGCTTTCAGCGCGGCATGGTCCGCCTCCAGCCGCTTGTGGCGTTCCTCCGCATCCTTGCCATCGGATGCGGCGGCGTCCCGTTCGGAGCCGAGGGCTTCCACCTGTTCCTTCAGGGCGGCGACCTGCGCATCGCGCGCGGCCACGGCCGCCTCGAGGGCGTCCCGGACCGACGTGACGACCGCGACGTCCGATGCCAGGGCGTGGGTTCGGGCGCGGAGGGCGGCGGCGTCGGAGGAGCACGCGGCGAGGTCGGACGTCAGGCGTCTCTGCTCGTTGGCGAGGCGGGCGACCTCGGCGTCGAGGAGCCGGGCGCGCTCGGTGGCCTTGCTAAGTTGTGCGGCGAGGTCAGCCTCGCGGCCCTTGGAGAGGGCGAGGTCGGTCTCGCGTGCGGCGAGGGCGGCCTGGGCGGCGTTGCGGGCCTTGGTGGTGGCGTCGAGGTCCGTTTGCCGGTTGCGAAGGTCCGCGAGGGCGCGGCCGTGTTCGTGGCGCATTTCGGTCACCTCGCGGTCGCGCTCCGCGACGCGGCGGCGGAGGCCAAAGATCTCCGACCTGAGGAAGTACAGGTCGAGCACCCACTTGAGGACCATGCCCACGACCAACGCCAGGAGGAGGCTGGGCCATGGATGCTGCGAGACAAATGCATTCATCGGGAAGGACGCGTCGCCGCCGTGGCTGGCCTCCGAGGCCTAGGGAACGCGCGGCGGACGCCATCCCTTATCACCCGAGCGGCCCCGCTGCAATCATGGGAGAGGGACGCTGTGAGCGACGGGGATTTCCAGGGCCATGACGGATTGCCATGAGGGGTGCCCTCCGGTGCCTGAGCCGGCTGAGGGCCGGCATGTCGAGTGAGACACGCGGGTTCTGCACAGACGGTCACGGGGAGTGCGCGGTCCCCAGGGTGCGGCGATCGGAGTGCTTGGGCATCACACCGGGTGGGGCATGCCACGGACGAGTGGGAACGACGCGTGCGCAGGCGGTGGAGGGCTTGGCTTGATGCAGGGTCCCGGCCTTGGATAGAAGACGGGCATGTGGTTCCCTCGACTCGCGCCTTCCGGGCATCGTCACGGCTGGGCTTTCACGTGGCCCGTTTTTCTTGGGTGCCTTGCGGCGTTCACGGGCACGGCGGTGGCGGCTCCCAAGGCGTTGTTCGATGGCAAGACGCTGGAGGGCTGGGAGGGCGACACGAACGTCACGTGGCGCGTGCGGGATGGCGTGATCGTGGGCGGGTCGATGTCGGGCAACCCGCGCAACGAGTTCCTCGCCACGACGCGGCCCTACACGAACTTCGTGCTTCGCTTCGAGTACCGGCTGGTGGGGACGGAGGGCTTCGTCAACGGCGGCGTCCAGTTCCGGTCGAAGCGCATCCAGACGCCGCCCAACGAGATGTCGGGGTTCCAGGCGGACATTGGGGCGGGGTATTCCGGGAGCTTGTACGACGAGTCGCGCCGGAATCGTTTCATGGCGCAGGCCGACACGAACCTCATTGCGCGCATCGAGAAGGCCGGGGACTGGAACCGGTACGAGGTGGAGGCGATCGGGCCGCAGGTCGTGCTGCGGTTGAACGGGACGCGGACGGCGGTGTGGATCGAGACCAACGCGACGGTGGAGGCGTCGGGGTTGATCGCCTTGCAGATCCATGGCGGGTGCAAGGCGGAGATCGCGTTCCGGAACATCACGGTGGACGAGGTGGCGCGCCCGGCGATTGCGCCGGAGGCGGAGGTGTTGGGGCGGTTTGGGGACGCGCAGCCGTCGTGGCCGCCCGGGCCGTTCGAGGGTGGCACGTTTGGCTTGGGGGACGGCGAGACCGTGGCGTTCGTGGGGCAGGAGAACACGGTGCGTCACCAGAAGTCCGGGGACCTGGAGGCGTGGATGGCCGTGGCGTGGGCCGGGAAGAAGCCGCGCTTTCGTTGGATGGGGTGGGAGGCGGACACGGTGTACGAGCAGTGGCGCGACCTGAACTTTGGGGCGTGGACGCCGCAATTGGAGCGGGCGGGCACGACGGTGGTGGTGGCGCAGTTTGGGCAGGTGGAGGCGTTGGACGGGACGGCGCGGTTGCCGGAGTTCGTGGCGGCATACCATCGGTTGCTGGACCAGTTCGCATTGCGGACGCGGCGGCTGGTGTTGGTGTCGCCGATGCCCTTCGAGCGCCCGCTGGAACTCGATGCGCCGAACCTGCTGCGTCGCAATGGCGACGTGGCGGCGTATGCGGAGGCCGTGCGGGGCATCGCGCGGCAGCGCGGGGCGGTGTTCGTGGACTTGGTGAAGGCGTTGTCCGGGCGCGGGCCGGAGGCAGCGCGGTTGACGGACGACGGGATGCACCTGAACGACGAGGGGGTTCGTGTGGTGGCGGCGGCGATTGCGGCCGAGCTGGGCGCCAAACCTTCCGTGTTGGGAGCGCCGGCCATGCAGCGAATCCGGGACGAGGTGGCGGCGAAGAACCGGCTGTGGTTCGACACGTGGCGCCCGGCGAACTGGTCGTTCGTCTATGGCGACCGGGTGTCGCAGAAGTTCGCCCAAGGTGCCGGCAACGAGCCGTCGTTGAAGCAGGCCTTCGAGCAGCACAAGCCCATGATCGCCGAGGCCGAGGCCCGCATCCATGCGTTGGCGCTCGGGCGTGAGGCCGCGCCGGCGATGCCCGTGGCGCCGCTGCCCCCGGCCGCGTCGGTCGATGCCGGGGCGTCGTCGCCCGAGGAGGAGCTGGCGTCGTTCTCGCCGGCCGAGGGGCTGGAGGTTCGATTGTTTGCGTCGGAACGCGACGGCGTGGTGAAGCCGACGCAGATCTCGTGGGATGAACGGGGCCGGATGTACCTGGCGTGCTCGCCCAGCTACCCGCACACGCGGCCGGGGGCGGCCCCGGCGGACTATGTGCTGGTGCTGGAGGACACCAACGGCGATGGCCGGGCCGACACGTCGTGGAAGCACGTGGAGGGCCTCAAGATGGTGCAGGGGGTCGAGCCGTCGGAGGACGGCGTGTTGGTCTGCGACTTTGACCAGATCCTCCGGTTCCGGGACCGGGACGGCGACGGGCGCGCGGAGGTCCGGCAGGTCCTGTTCAGCGGGTTCGGCATTGGCGACACGCACCAGTTGGTAAACTCGATCTCGCATGGGCCGGACGGGAGCCTGTGGTTCACGCAGGGGCTTCATGCGATGTCGCGGGTGGAGACGCCGTGGGGGATTGCGCGGCTGGACCGCGCGGCCGTGTGGCGGCTGCAGCCGCGCACGCTGCGATTGGACGGGTTCTTTGGCGGCGGCATGGCCGGCGCGAACTGCTGGGGCGTGGCGTTCGATGACTTCGGGCAGGTGTTCCACAAGTCCGGCGACCGTCCCCATGGGTACTGGACGGTCCCGGGCATGGTGCGGGGCGCGAGCCCGATCGGGAGCGGGTCCGAGACGTCGGCGGACCAGTCGTATCGGATGTCGCCGGAGCAGTACCATCCGCTGGGGGCGTTGTTTGACACGTCGCCGAAGACGACGGCGATCGACATCGTGGGGACGCGGGCGTTGCCGGAGTCGTTGCAGGGGTGCGCGTTGATCGCGGGCTACTTCGGGGGCGTCATCGAGGCGCATCGGTTCGAGGACCACGGCGCGGGCTTCAAGACGACGCAGTTGCCGAAGGTGCTCCGGTCTTCGGACGGGGCGTTCCGGCCGGTGGACGTGAGCGTGGGGCCGGACGGGGCGATCTACGTGGCGGACTGGTACAACCCGGTGATTGGGCATTATCAAGCCAGCCATGCGGACCCGAAGCGGGACCGCACGCGCGGTCGGATTTGGCGGGTGTCGGCGAAGGGGATGTCCCCGGTGCGACCGCCGCGATTGCACGGTGAGCTGGCGTTTGACCTCGTGAAGCACCTGGGCTCGCCGGAGCGCTGGGTGCGGCAGCAGGCGAAGCGCCTGTTGTTCGAGGCCCCGAAGGCGGTGGCGGTGGATGCGGCGGACTTGTGGGTGCGCGGTTTGGACGCGGGAAGCCCCGGGGTGGAGCGGTTGTGGCTGGAGGCGGCGGGCGTGCGCGAGGCGCACGAGGCCCCGGACGCGGACACGCTGAAGCGGTTGTTGAACGCGAAGGATGCGCGGGTGCGGGCCTACGGGGCGCGCGTGGCGGGGAAGTGGAGCGACCGTTTGCCCGAGGCGATGGCCGGGCTGCGCCAGGCGGCGAAGGACGAGTCGCCGCGGGTGCGGTTGGAGGCCGTGGTGGCCTCGACCTACGCGCCGGGCATGGAGGCGGTGCAGGTGGCGATGCGGGCGTTGGAGGCACCCCGCGATGCTTTTCTGGACTATGCGCTGCGCCAGGCGGCCCGGGCGTTGCAGCCGCGCTGGGGTCCGGCGCTGGCAAAGGGCGAGCTGCGGTTGGAGGGCGCGGCGGGTTTGGCGTACTTGAAGGCGTTGCAAGGGGCCGCCCCGGCCCGGGCGCATCCGGGGGCGGCGGTCTATGAGATGGGGTGCCTGCCGTGTCATCAACCGGGCGGGAAGGGATTGCCGGGCGTGTACCCGCCGTTGGCGGGCAGCGAGTGGGTGAAGGGCGACCCCGGGCGGCTGGTGAAGATCGTGTTGCACGGGTTGGAAGGCCCGATCCAGGTGGCGGGCCAGTCGTATGGCGCCGGGGCCGCCGCCGTCCCGATGCCCGCCATGGGCGGCCTGACGGACGAGCAGGTGGCGGACG
>JBJSZF010000694.1:0-1730 GCA_046090125.1 Verrucomicrobiota bacterium | reverse complement strand
CCTTGACCTCGGGCGGAGGGGGCTGGGCGGACTCCTCGGGTTGGCCGGGCTTTTCCATCGGGAGGTCGCGGAGCGCGGGCATGGCCTTGAGGGTTTGGTACAGGGCGGCGAGGGCCTTCTCCTCGGGCGGGAGGGCGCGGGAACCGTCGGCGGCCTCGAGGCGCTGGGCTGCCTGCTCCATCGCGGCGACGGCCTCGTTGATGCGGTCGGCGGCCTCGGGCTCGGCTCCCTGGGACTGGAGGGCTTGCTGGTACAACTTGGCGAACTCGAGGGCGTCGCGCTGGCGTTGGGCGAGGGCTTCGGTGGCCTTCTTGGTCGGCGATGGGGGCAACACGGCGGTGTCGGCCACGATCTGCTTTTGCACCGTGAGCAGGTTGAGCTTTTGCCCGGCAGGCTTGCCCTGTTGCTGGCGCTGGGCGGCGTCGGGGCGTTCATTGAACTCGATGAAGAACTCGGGGGAACGTCCGACGCCGGGACCGTCCACGTCATTGGCGTCGCGGGCCTCGGCATGGTAGGCGACCACCTCGAACTCCTTCGCCTGAATCGGGGCCAAGGCCCAGGCGAGATGGGCCGGGATCTTGCCGTCGTGGATGGCGCCCATGGGCACGGGCACCCGTTGCTCGGGCCAGCCCAGCTTGTGGTACACCAACTCGACACGGGCCACCCCGAAGTCGTCGGATGCCACCATCTCCAGCGGGACGACGTCGGCGGGGCGCGCCCGGATATCGCGCCCGGGCCGGGTGACCTCAATGGAAGGCGGGGCGTCAGCGAGGGCGCGGATGCGGCGGAGGCCCGTGTCGAGGCCGGGCCGGCCGGAGGCGTCGATCAGAACGATGGCAAAGGCGTTGTTGGTCAGCACCGTGATGTCCGTGGACCAGCGGTGGTCGTCGTCGCGGCGAAGGGGGATGACGACTCCGTTGGTGAGGCGGATCGAGGCGGCGGACAAGGGGACGTTGGCCACGAGCGACCATTGCGCCCGGGTGCCGCGCACGGCGGCGATGTCGGGCACCTGGCGGACCACGGACGGAAGGCGCGTGTAGGAGGGGGGCGTCTGGCGGACGTGAAAGTTGGCGGCGGTCGGCGGCGTGTAGGCGGCGAGGCGGAAGACGTCCGTGACGCCGTCCCCTGCGCGCAGGCGCCACTCGACGGAGCGTTGAACCGTGAACGCATGGCGGGCCACGCCGTTGGTCACGGTCAACAGGACGGACTGCCACGGTGCCCCGGGACCCTCGCGTTGCTGCCATTCGGCCGTGCGCGTCATGCGGCCCTCGATGCGGTTGGTGACGACGAGGGCAAGGCCCATGGGGAACTCTCCGGAGCCCAACCCGGGCACGATCCGCGTGTGGCTGGCGCGGGACCACGGCACGGCGGCACGCACGAGGGAGATCCACGCGGCCGGGGCCAGCCCTACAAAAAGCGCGAGCGACAGGACGGCGGCTCCCATCGCCGCCAACGCGGGCCATGCCAGTCGGCGTCGGTAGTCCGGCGTGCCCTCCGCCACATGGCGGGCCGCCCGCCGGGACAGGGCGGCGGCGATGACGGCCTCCGTGTCGTTGGCGGGGCGGCGTCGGCCAGATAGGTACTCGGCGGCGGTGACGACCTCGTTGCCGAGGCCTTTCTGGGAGGCCTCGACGTCCCGAGCGGCGTCCTCGACGCGGGTGGGGGACGTCAGGATGCGGCGCACCTGGACGAAGCCGGCCGCGAGGGTGGCGGCCGCAAGGGCTGATCCC
>JBJSZF010000693.1:0-6010 GCA_046090125.1 Verrucomicrobiota bacterium | reverse complement strand
GAGGATGGCGTTGTTGACGACGTTGCCGGAGCCGAGGGAGCCCGTGGTGCCGCCATTGCCCACTTGCAGAGTGCCAGCGGAGATCGTGGTGGTGCCGCCATAGGAGGCGGGGCCTGCCAAGGCGAGGAGGCCGGCGCCCGTCTTGGTGATGCCGACCACTGCGCCGACCTGTTCAATGGAGGCGCTGATGACGAGGTCGGGGGATGCGGCGCCATCGGCGACGTCGATGGGCAGCACGTTGTTGGGGTTACCTTCCCGTAACCGGACCAACCCGCTGATGGTGGCAGGGGATTCGCTGGCGAGGGTGGTGATGGTCGTGCCGCCGCCCATGGAGTAATGCGAAGCCAGGTCACCAACACCACCAGCGGATCGCAGCTCGCCCCCGGTCATCTGATAGGTGATGCCCCACCCATTCCCACCAGCCGCCGAGTTTTCGACCAAGCCGCCGTTGATCGTGACAGCGTTGACCTTTACGCCGGTGTCCCATCCGAATGCGTTGGCGGCGGACATGAGCAGCCGAGCGCCTGATGCCACAGTCACATTGCCCCGAATGAGGCCCGTGCCAACACCGCCCGCCGCCAACTGGAGGGTGCCGCCATTGATGAAGGTACCGCCGGTGTAGGTCTGCGTCGTGTTGAGGAAGAGCGAGCCCGCGCCGTTCTTGGTGACGGAGCCGGTGCCGGAGATGGTGTTCGCCACGCTGATGTTGTCGCTCCGGTTGAAGACGAGGCTGGCGTTGTTGACGACGTTGCCGGAGCCGAGGGAGCCCGTGGTGCCGCCGTTGCCCACTTGCAGCGTGCCAGCGGAGATCGTGGTGATTCCCGAGTAGCTGGCGGGTCCGGTCAGGGCGAGGAGGCCGGCGCCCGTCTTGGTGATGCCGCCCGTGACGCCCTGCTCGACAATGCCGGCGCTGATGAGGAGGTCGGGGGATGCGGCGCCATCGGCGACGTCGATCGGGAGGACATTGTTCGGGTTGTCGTTTCGAATCCGAATCGAGCCGCTAATGAGGGCCGTCGTGGGGCTGGCCAAGGACGTGATCGACGAGCCACCGCCCATGGAGAAGCGGCTGTTGGACGACGTGGAGGGGACACCCCCGTTGGAGCGGAGCTCGCCCCCCGTCAGCCGATAAGCCAAGCCCCAGCCTTGATCGCCGGGCGCGGTCGATTCCACCAAGCCCCCATTGATGTTGAGGGTGGTGACCCTGACGCCCGGGCCCCAGCCAAGAGCATTCATGCCCTGAAGCAGGAAACGCCCCTGTGCCCCCACCGTGACATCGCCCCGGATCAGGCCGACGTCCGTTCCGTCCACCGCCAACTGGAGGGTGCCGCCATTGATGAAGGTGCCGCCGGTGTGGAACTGGGTCGTGTTGAAGTTGAGCGTGCCGTCGGAAACGGTGAGGACGGAGGTGCCTGCGAGGCCTTGGGTGGTGACGGTGCCGGTGCCGGACTTCTCATAGGTAACGGTGCCGGACTGGGTCAGGTTGCGGCCGGCGCCGCTGATGTCGGTGAGAACGGCGACCCCGGTGGAGCCGAAGGGATAGGCGGCGGCGAGGCCGGTGGTGGCCCCGGTGATGGAGCCCACGGGCATGTTGGCCTGGATTTGGGCCTGGGTGCGGGCGGTGGTCCAGACACGGACGTCGGCCAACGCGCCATCGAGGATGGGGTCCACGTCGTTACGGGCCCGGCCAATGAAGCTGGAGGTGGCCGCCGTGGCAGGAGGCAACGCGGAGGCTGTGCCGGATGCGACCAACTGGCCGTTGATGTAAAGCTGGGCGGAACGGTCGGCATTCACGACGCCCGCGATATGGGACCACGTGGAGAGCGGCACCGCGTTGGGGGCCTCCAGCCACAGGACGCCGGTGCCACCCTGGTTGATGGTCAGGAGGGGACGGCCGGTGGTCCATTGGCTGACACACAGGTTCACGTTCTGCGAGTAGCTGCTCCCGATGTCGGCGATGCGGCTATAGCCCGTGTGGGTGGTGGGCCGGACCCATGCCTCGATGGTGAACCCATTGTTGAGGGCGGGGAGCGAGCAGGTGAACGAGCCGCTGCCGTTGAGCCCGGCGGTGATGAGGTTGTTTGCGGAGCTTGTGGTGATTTGGGCCGAGGCGGGCACGAGGGACGCGAGGGCCAGGGCGAGGCCCGTGAAGGCCCGTGCGGCATGGCCGAGACGACGCAGGCCGATGGCCAGCGTGGAGGCGAAGCGAGAGCGAGAGGCGCGCACGGACGAAGCCTATCCCGCCCCTTGCCTCCCTGTTCAACACGGGGGAGGGGTTAAAAATAGGTTAGTGCCGTCCCGAAACGGCGTCCGACCGGCCGGAGGGTCCGTTGCTGGGGCACGAGGGCCACGACGTCCCGGGCATCCACCGCTCCGTGGGGATTCGATGGGCTGGCGGGCTGGTGGGTGGGGTGGGGCGAGGCGACGCCCCGGGCGCCCCGGGCGCCCCGGGGTCCAATGGGCCGCCACCAGGAAGCCCCGCCGGCCCGGGACCTGGGCGGCCAGGCTACTCCTTGGGCAACGGCACCTGGCCTGGGCGGCCGAGGTAGTAGAGGAGGTCGCGCACCTGTTCCTCCTTGAGCTGGGCGATCAATCCCTCGGGCATCATGGAGGTGTCGGCCTGCTCGCGCTTGGCGACGTCGGAGACGGGGACGCGGACGACCTCGTTGGCCGTCTGGACCACGAGGGTGCCGCCTTCCTGCCCCTTCACGATGCCGCTGACGACGCGGCCGTCCTTCGTCTCGATCAAGGACTGGCGGTACTCGTTCGGGATCACCGCGTTGGGGTACAGGATGTTCTGGAGCAGGTAGTCGAGGTCGGAACGGTTCGCGCCGGTGATGTCCGGGCCCACGTTGCCGCCAAAGTCGAACAGGTGGTGGCACTGGGCGCAGACCTGGTTGAACACGACGCGTCCGCGCGGCGCGTCGCCCGGGGTGGAGCCGCCCTTCCAATAGAGCGCCTTGTACCGGGCCATCTCCTTGGCCATGTCCGGGCTGGTATCGCGCATGACGCCCCAGACGTCGGCCACGCGGCGGTCGAGGTCGGCGTTCTTGAGGTTCTTGAGCTGGCGGATCAGCTCGGCGGTGAGATCCGTGCGCGGGACGGCGCCGGACGCGACGGCCTCGAGCAGGGGCCGTGCGAACGTCGCGCGCCCGGCGAGGGTGCCCAGGGCGTCGCGCTTCTCGGCGGCGGGGAGCCCGGCGTAGAGGGCGAGGATCAGGCCCGGGATCTCGGCGTCGTCGAAGGCGCCCAGCCGCCGCAACGCGAGGCCGCGCATCGACGCGTCCGGCAACAGCTTCTTCAGCAACGTGGACAACTGCGGGTCGCGCGCGCCCGCCAACGCCTCCACGGCGGTTCGGCGCGTGCCCGCGTCGGCGGTCGCTTCCAGCGCCGTTGCCCGAAGCGAGTCCATGGCGCGCTGGCTCCCGAACGTGAGGGACAAGGTCTGGACGAGGGTGCGGACCTCGGTGTTGCTGCTGGCGGCGAGGCGGCCCTCGACGGCATCCCAGCCGGACGGCATCGGGGCGCGTTGCTGGCCGCGGTAGCCGGCGCTGAGCCCCCGCAGCAGGTCGAGCTGCAACTGGGCGTCGTCGGTCTCCGCAAGGATGCGTGCGAGGCGGCCCACGGCGTCGGCAGGGGCCGCGTTTGCGGGCGCGACGGCGAGCTGGGCGGCAAGGGCCAACGCGGCGGCGGCCAGCGCGGCGCGTGGGGACCATGGAATGCGGGGCGTCTTCATGGGCAGGAAGGCGAAGGGTGCTCGGGAGGGTTCAGGGGTTGCTGGCGACGGTGAGCGCGGCGAGGCGCCGGGCGATGAACTCGCGGAGCTTGGGGATCTGGCAGGCGCGCAGCAGCTCGATGGCCTGGTCGGGTTGCTCCACGACGGTCCCCTCGGCGGCGTACCAGTAAAGGAGCGGGAGGATGGGGTCGGCGGCGTCCTCGGCATGGCCTGCGAGGGCGGCGAGCGTCTCGTGGCGGCTCGCGGCCGGAATGCGTTGGAGGAGGCTGGCGATGTGGCGCCGGACGACGGGCGACGCATCGTCCGCCGCAAGCCGCGCGAGGCCGGCGAGGGCGTTGCGGGCGTTGTCGGATTCCCAGTCCGAGGGGGCGCGCGAGGGCAGCGCCTCGCCGAGGGCCTGCAAGACCCATGAACGCACCCATGCGTCGTCGGAGGCAAGGAACGGCCGCGCCTCGGAAAGGGTGAGGGGTTGGGTGACGTGGAGGGTCCAGAGGGCGCGGAGACGGGCCGGGGTGGTGGGAGCGTCCATGACCTGGCGCGCGAGGGCCTCGCGTTGGGCGGCGTCGATGCCGCGTTCCTGGAGGAGGCGGCGCGCGTGGCGGCTCATCCATTCGTTGCGTGACGTGACCAGGCCGATGAGCTCGGCCGTGGAGGCGCGGGCGAGGTCCACGCGGGTCTTCTTTTGCTGGTTGTACACCACCTTGTAGATGCGGCCGTTGGAACGGTCGTGCCCGTCCATGTTGTTGTGGTGGCACTGGTTCTTGTCATACCAGTCGATGAAGAACACCGAGCCGTCGGGGTCGGCACGGAAGTTGAGCACCTGGGACCAGCGGTCGTTGAAGTGGAGGAAGTCGGGCCCGTGGCGGCCGACGAAGGTGGAGCCGCGGGCGCCGGGCACGTCCATGTTGATGCGTTGGCCGTGGATGTTGCCCATGAAGAGTCCGCCGCGGTAGCGGTCGGGCCAGGAGGTGCCGAGATAGACCATCATGCCGGCGTGGGCATGGCCGCCGCCGGCCGCGTCGCTGCGGCCGTTGCCGGCGTGGGGGCCTTGGTTGCCGGCGTAGTGGACGTGGTCGGCGGTGGTCTTGATGTCCTCGTAGAAGTGCGGGAAGAGGGTCTTGGGGCGGCCCGAGATCTTCTGTTGGTGGCGGAGGTTGCGGCGGACCTCGTCGGGGCCGACGGCGAAGTGCTCGCCACCCTGGCGTTCATAGCGCCCGCCCTGGACGAGGTGCCAGAGGTGCGGGATCACGCACATCTCGGCCCACAACTGGCCGTGCTCGTCGAAGTCGATGCCCCATGGGTTGCTGCCGCCCTCGGAGAAGATCTCGAACTGGTGGCGCTGGGGGTGGTAGCGCCACGCCGCGCAGTCCACCCATTGACGGTCCTTGTCGGTGGAGCCGGGCTTGCCGACGAACGACGGGCAGAAGACGCCATGGCAACCATAGAGCCAGCCGTCGGGGCCCCAGTTGAACGTGTTGAGCGTCTCGTGCGTGTCGGCGGCGTAGTCCCAGCCGTCGAGGAGCACCTTGGGCTCGCCGGCGGGCTTCGGGTTGTCCCAGTCCGAGACCGGCACGAACAAGAGGTGCGGCGCGGCCCCGATCCACACGCCGCCAAACCCCACCTCCAGCCCGCTCACGAGGTTCAATCCCTCCATGAACACCGTGCTCTTGTCGAAGCGGTGGTCGCCGTCCGTGTCCTCGAACACAAGGATGCGGTCAATGCCCTGGCCCTCGGGGCGGCGACGCGGGTAGCAATGTCCCTCGGCCACCCAAAGGCGGCCGCGGTCGTCGTCGCAGAAGGCGATGGGCTGCCGGACGTCGGGCTCGGACGCGAACACGTGCATGGCAAAGCCGGGGGGGAGCTTCGCCTTTTGGACGGCCTCGGCGGCGGTGAGTCCGGCGAAAAGGACGTCGTCGGCCGGCGGCGGCGTGTTGCGTTTCTTGAGGTCGGCCAAGAGCACCTGGCCTTCGAGCTTCGGGTTCGAGGCGTGCAGGAGGAAGTCGTCGAAGTTGATGTGCCCCCAGTGTCCCGCCTGCTGGTCCACGACGCGCATCAGGCCGACCCCAGCACCGCCTTCGCGATCTCCCGCCTCACCGACGCGGGCCAGCTGCACCAGTCGCCGATCGGCATCTTCCGCCAGGTGGACCGCCCCACGTACGACGACCAGGCACGCGCCCAGCTGCGAATCGCCGGTGCCGGCGAGGGCGACCCGGTCGGCCAGCTCGCCGCGTTGATCGGTGGCGGCGACACGTGGACCGTGCTCTGAGATCAACTCGC
>JBJSZF010000692.1:0-5185 GCA_046090125.1 Verrucomicrobiota bacterium | reverse complement strand
ACCGCGAGCCCCGTGGCGACCGGGATCGTGACTCCCGTGGCGACCGCGAGCCCCGGAGCGACCGGGACGTCGGCAGCGACCGAGGGGACCGCGGGGTACGCGACGTCCGCAGTGACCGTGGGGACCGCCCTGATCGTGAGCCGCGCGGCGAGCGCGACCGAGGCGATCGTCCCGCCCGGGCTGAGCGCCCGGAACGTCGCGACGACCGCAGCGACCGCAGCGACCGTTCCGAGCGTGCCCCGCGTGAGGATCGTGGCGGGGAGCGGCGTGACCGCCGCCCGGTCTTTGATGACGTGGGCGAAGGGTTGGAGGTTGGGAAGCTATACCGTTCCAAGGTTGTCTCGATCAAGGACTTCGGCGCTTTCGTCGAGTTCTTGCCGGGGCGCGAGGGTTTGGTGCACGTGAGCGAGCTCGCCAACTTCCGGGTGAAGCAGGTGGAGGACATCGTCCAGGTGGGCGACGAAATCACCGTCAAGCTGTTGGGCGTGGACGACAAGGGTCGGGTCCGGCTGAGCCGCCGCGCCGCGATCGAAGATCGAGAGCGTTCCGAAGGTGGCGACAAGCCCGAAGCTCCCGCCGACGAGCCCGCTGATGATGATCGCGGGCGACGCAACGACCGTTTCGAGGACTAACCTCGGACACGTCGAGTGAGGACGGGCGGTTCCTGAAAAGGGGCCGCCCGTTTTGTTTTTGGGACAGTCAACGTGCGCCGGGCGGGGATGCTCTCCGGACGGCGAACTGGCTGGGATGGCGCGCCCGGGAGGACTCGAACCTCCGACCGTCCGCTTAGAAGGCGGATGCTCTATCCGGCTGAGCTACGGGCGCCTGATGAAAAGGGTGGGGGCGAAGGGAGGCGGTCTTTCAAGCCCCATTTCTGGACGAGTCACCCTGCGGCGGGGCTCGCGGCGGCATGGTTGCCTAGGTTTTTGCCTTGGGACTTCCCTGCACCAGCAGGACGGGCACGGAGGCCTTGTGACGGACCTCGGAGATGGTGCTGCCATGGACGAGGTCGCCGATGAAGCGGTGTCCGTGGGTGCCCATGGCGATGAGGTCACAGCCCTCCTCGGCAGCAACGCGCAGGATTTCCCGGGCGGGCTCGCCCATGGCGAGTTGGATGGCGACCTGATGCCCGGCGAGGCGGAGGTCGGCCGCCCGGGCTTCGAGGTAGGCGCGGTCGGCACGGATTTCGTCGGACTCGGCCAGCTTCAGGGCGGAAAAGTTCCGGGCGGCGAAGCCATCGGCGACGTGAACGAGGAGCAAGGACGACCCGAGGCGGCGGGCCAGCTCGCCGACGTGGGGCAGCAGTGCGTCGTCGGCCCGGCCGTTCTCCAAGGCTACGAGGATGCGGGCGTACATGGGTTTCCTAGTGGCGGGTGACGCCGAGGGTGTCGGCGAGGAGCTTGAGGTTGAGGACGACGATCACGGCGGCGACGACCCACGCGAGGGCCTGGAGCCAGCGTGGGGAGGCGAACTCGCCCATCTTGGAGCGGTCGGAGGTGAAGAGCACCAGGGGGATGACGGCGAACGGGAGCTGCAGGCTGAGGATCACTTGGGAGAGGATGAGCAGCTTGGCCGTTCCTTGGCGGCCGTAGAGGGCGGCGACGATGACGGCGGGGATGATGGCGATGGCACGCGTGATGAGGCGGCGGAGCCATGGGCGGAGGCGGAGGTTGAGAAAGCCTTCCATCACGATTTGCCCGGCGAGTGTCCCGGTGAGGGTGGAGTTTTGGCCGCTGGCGAGGAGGGCGACGGCGAACAAGGTGCTGGCGAGGGCGGCACCCAGGAGCGGCGACAGCAGCTCGTGGGCGCGGTCGATTTCCTCCACCACCTCGCCGCGCCCATGGAAGGCGGCGGCGGCCACGATGAGGATCGCCGCGTTGATGAACAGGGCGGACATGAGGGCCACGGTGGAGTCGATGGTGGCGAACCGGATGGCCTCGCGCTTGCCCTCGGGCGTGTGCTCGTACTTGCGCGTCTGCACGATGCTGGAGTGCAGGTAGAGGTTATGGGGCATCACCGTCGCTCCGAGGATGCCGATGGCGATGTAGAGCATGGCGGGATCGCGCAGGATGTCCGGGGATGGCACGAATCCCTGGAACACGGCGGCGGGATCAGGGCGTGCGAAGAGGATTTGCGCGAGGAAACAGCCGCCAATGAGGAGGATGAGGCTGATGACGACCCCTTCCAGCCATCGGAAGGAGCGATGGGTCAGGTACATGACCAGGAACACGTCGAGGGCCGTTAGCACCACGCCTGCCACCAATGGGATTCCAAACAGCAGGTTCAAGGCGATGGCGGACCCGATGACCTCGGCGAGGTCGCAGGCGCAGATGGCGGCCTCGCAGAGGAGCCAGAGGACGAGGTTGACGGGGCGGGAGAAGTGGTCGCGGCAGGCCTGGGCGAGGTCGCGTCCGGTGGCGATGCCGAGGCGTGCGCACAGGGATTGAAGGAGGATGGCCATCAGGTTGGACACCAGGATGACCGAGAGCAGGGAGTAGCCGAAGCGCGAGCCCCCGGCGAGGTCCGTGGCCCAGTTGCCGGGGTCCATGTATCCGACGGCGACGAGGTAGCCAGGGCCGGAGAAGGCGAGGAGCTTGCGCCAGAAGCCGAGGTGGCGCGGGACGGGCACGGTGGCGTTGGCCTCGGGGAGGCTGGGCGTGGGGGACGCTTGGCGCCAGCCCGGCGCGGCGTCCCCAGTCTTTGCGGGTGCTCCTGTTTCCATGCGTGCCGCCCAAGGAACGGACGGCGTTCTCCAAGGTGCGCATGAATGACCGCGGGTAAACAAGCTTCCTTGCGGCCTGGGCCAGCGAATGCGTCCTGCGCGGGCTTGGCCCAGAGCCACGGCTCACGTCTTCGCGGGGGCTTCCCCGGGGCAAGCTTTCGGCCTGTCGGTGAGCTGGCGTGTTACCTGCGATGCCTTGCCTGCATGGCATCTGGGCCCGTGGACGTTACCGGGTGCGGATTCGGATGCGCCGGTACTCCATCTGGCCGCGGTCGCCTTCGAGACCGATGGGGCCAACGGGCGGAAGCTGGAGGGCGGCTTCGATGACCTCGCCGTTGCAGGTGCAATGGGCCACGCCGTTGGTGACGGCGACGATGACTTCGTTCCACTGCTGGGGCTTGTAGCGGGCGAGGTTGGTATAGGGCCCGGCGATGAGGTAGTCGCGGCACTGGAGCTGGGGCTTGCGTAGGAAGATGCCGCTGTCGGCGTAGGGGGTAGCCCGGAACTCCAGCTTGAGGACGAAGTCGTTGGAGAAGGATCGCGAGGTCCAGATGGCGTCGAAGCGGCGGCCCTCCGGCGGGGTGCCGACGACGAGGCGGCCGTGCTTGGCGAGGTAACGGCCCTCCGGGCTTCGGGTGAGGCCGGAGAACTCATTGGTCTTGAAGCCCCAGCCGGACAGGTCCCGCCCGTTGAAGAGGGGGACGAAGCCAGGCTCGGGCACGAAGGCGTCGGGCTCCGTCTCGACAAAGCCGAGGGTGGCCAGGATGGGGCGGAGGGCACTGGCCCAGCGGGCATAGCCGTCCGCGTTGAGGTGCAGGAGGTCCGGAAACTCAGCCGGCCGCGCGTCGCCCTGGGCGTTGGCGAACAGGCGCCACGTTTCGATGCGGGTAACGTTGGGGAACGCCGGGGTGACCTTCGCGACCAGGTCGTTGAGGCGGCGGATGGTGTCGGCCGGGCGCCGCATGGAGGCGGAGCTGGGGAACACGTCGCAGACGATCACGGGCAGGGACGGATTGTGGGCGCGGATCGCCTCGAGGATGAGGCGGATGTTGGACGCGATGGTTTCCGGCGTGGCCTTTTCCTCGATGTCGTTGGTTCCGATGAGGAGGACGATGCCGGTGGGGGCAAGGTCGAGGACGTCGTGCTGCAGCCGGACCAGGACGCCGCGCGAGGTGTCGCCGCTGATGCCGCGATTGGCGAGCTTGAGCCCGGGGAAGGCCTCGTGGAGTCGCCCGCCCCAGCCCTCGGTGATCGAGTCGCCCACGAAGAAGAGCGCGTGGCGATCGGTGTCGCGACGTGCCTCCCAGCCCTCGCGTCGCTGGAGCCAGTGCTTTTGGAACCAGTCGGCGCGGCGGACGGGGCCGTCGCCGGGCAGGCCGTCGTCGGATGGGGGCACGCGGAGGTCGGCCGCGAGCAGGGAGTTGAGAAGGGCGGCCATGGACGCGAGGAACGCGGCCGCACGGGGAAGGTTTGGCAGGGTTTTCATTTTGAGAGTCGGTGACGTTGTGAGGCAGGGCGGTTGGAGGCGGGGCTTGGGATCCGTCGAGGGGGCGGCGGGCTTCAGCGCGGGACAGGGGCCGGGGCGTTGGTGGCGGCGAGGGCGACGGCGTCGGCGAGCTGCCCGGGCGCCCAGCGGTTGCCGAGGATGATGTCCGACACCTTGCCGTCGGGTTGGACGACCACGGTGCGAAGGTTGTGGTTCATGTTGTCGGGGGTGACGGCTCGGCTGAAGTAGAGTCCGAAGTGGCTGCCGAGGGGCTGGATGTTGTCGAAGGAGCCGGTGGCGAACGTCCATTCGGAGGGGTCGTGGCCGTAGCGACGGCCGTAGGCGGCGAGGACCTTGGGCGTGTCGTGTTCGGGGTCGAAGGAGACGGAAACGACGTGGAAGTTGGTGGGGCCGGAGCGGCGGAGTTGCTTGATGGCGGAGGCGAGGGCCGTGGACTCGCGCGGGCAAAAGTCAGGCAGGGGGCAGCGGGTGAAGATGAAGTTGAGGACGAGGACCCTGCCGCGGAAGTCGGCCGTGGTGAAGGGGCGGCCGTCCTGGTTGGTGAGGGTGTACGGCGGGAGCGGGTCGCCGGGCTTGAGCTCGGGCACGTCCTTGTAGAACGACACGCCGGAGGGGTCGTTGAGGACGGTCTTCCCGGGTTCGGGCGCGACCGTTGTGGATGGAGCCGGGGCGTTCGTGGCGGGTGCCTTCTCGAGGACCTTGAAGGAGTCGGACCACGACTCGGTACGGGTGACGGAGAGGCGGAACGCGACGGTGTCGCCGGTGTGGAGGTTGGAGAGGATGGAGGCGTTGCGCACGCGGAAGGGCATGGTCATGGCCTCCATGTAGCCCGGGATGGGGTCGTGGCGGATGACGACGTCGCCCTCGGCGGGACGGACCTCCTTTATGACGCCGCGAACGTCGTATTCCTTCGGCCCACAGCCCTGCGTGAGGAACGCGAGCGCGAGGAGGACGAG
>JBJSZF010000691.1:0-4077 GCA_046090125.1 Verrucomicrobiota bacterium | reverse complement strand
CTTCGACCCGGCCGATGGCTTCGAACTGAAGGTGGTGCGGAAGACGGCGGAGCGGCTGTCGATGGAGTTTCTGGCGATCCCGGGCCGGAGGTATTCGGTGCGGTACTCGACGGACCTGAGCGGCTGGAGCGGGGCCGGCTTCCGCCTTTCCACAGACGCGGCAACAGCCCCCTTGCGCGGAGATTTCACGGCGACGCGGACGCAGATGCTTCGGGTGGAGGTCCCGTCGGACGGCGTGCCAGAGAAGGCATTCTTCCGGGCGACGGTGCAGTAAGGGCAGTGCGGGGGAATTCCTCCTTGCCGCCTGCTTGGCCCTGTAGAACCTCGTCCTATTCCATGAACGCACGGTTGCACGGGCAAGGCAGGGGCGGGTTCACGTTGATTGAGCTGCTGGTCGTGATCGCCATCATCGCGATCCTTGCCGGCATGTTGCTGCCCACGCTGGGGCGGGCGAAGGAGTCGGGGCGCGGCGCCGTCTGCAAGAACAACATGCGCCAGCTCGGCCTCGGGATGCTCATGTATGCCGAGGACAACCGGGAGCACTACGCGTGGGCGGGCGAGACCGACGGCAACATGGGGCCGGACTGGGTTTGGGGCGGCCAAGGACGCGCGGACCTGGACAACCGCAACAACTGGCGCAGGCCACCCCTCAATTTTGGGTTTCATGCGGAGGCGGGAGCCCTCTTCCCGTTCGTCATGTCGCGCCAGGTGATTCGGCCCGCCACGGGCAACAATCCGGACAATCATACCAACTCCTACCCTGTGTATGCCTGCCCGAGCGCGGGTCCCGTCGGCAAGGCGCTGCGCGTCAACTACAGCCTCAACGGGCTCGTGGACGGCCGCCCCGACAAGGGCACCCCGCCGCTGGGCGTGAAGACGACGCAGGTGGTGAACCCCACCCAGAAGTTCCTCTTCATGCAGGAAAACCCGCTCTCGATGGTCAACGCCTCCGTCTCGCCTGGCGGCTCCGTGGACGACTTCCCCCTCACGCTTCACAACGGTGGCCTCAACAACGCCTTCATGGATGGCCACGTCGATTTCATGAAGGAGAAGGTCCTTCGTCCCATCGTCGCCAACGGCAACCTGGCGGTGATGCGCACCTACTTCGACCCGTTCTACCAGTAGGACCGGGAGCCCTCCCCCCTCCCCCTCGCCTGCTCGTCGCGTAGGCAGTGACCTGGGCACGGAGACAGAGCGTCTACGCCGCGTTCCCGCCCCCTGCCCCCCGTTCCCCGTTCCCCCTCACGCCAAAAACCGTCCCAGCAGGTTGCGCGTGATCCGGCGCACGCGTTCATCGGGTCCCTTCGGCGTCGTGTACACGCTGGGCCGCAGGTAGCCGGGCGGCTCGCTGAGGCCGTCCCCCCACCAGATCGTGGCGGCGTTGAACACGACGTTGCCCTTGGGCCCTGGGTAGATCGTCGCCGTGTATTCCCCGCCATTCGGCTTGCCCGGCGCATCCTGGGTCGGCCCGGACGCCACGACCTCCAACCCCGGGATCGGGGCCGGGTCCCCGTGCCATTCCCAGCCCACGATCCCCGGGATCGAGTCGCCCTCCCTCATCCCCGTTCCCTCGAAGAGCCAGTGGCCCGGCTTGCGGCATGTCCAGTCGGCCCCGCCTGTCACCGGCCCGGTGCTGTGCGCGCCCACCAGTTCGTGGGCGTAGGGGCGTTCGTGGGCGAGGGACGCCATGGCCACGAACTCGCGCGTGCCGCCCGGCGGGCCGAACACCCCCACGCGCTCGAACGACCGATGCCCGCGCGCACCCGCGCCCATGCGGATGCGGCCGCACACGGCGTTGCCCGACAGGAAGGCCACGTTCAGGCCGTCGGCGATGGCCGACTGGACGTTGCGGAACATGTCGAGGGTCCAGTACTCGTCATGGCCCACGCTCAGGAAGCCCCGGGCGCGGCGCAGGCCCGACGGGTCCGCGTGGGTGTCTTGGTTGGAGACGTAGGTGACGTCGTAGCCCTGTTGCTCCAGCCAGTAGGCCACCGGGAACTCCCAGAGCAGAAACTCGCCGGAGCCCTGCGACAGGGGTTGGTTGAAGATTTGGCAATAGCGGCCGTAGGGGCGGTCGAAGCTCACGCGCACGCCGCCGCCCCACCACCACCGTTCGACACCGTTGTCATAGAGCGAGAAGTGGTCCGGCCAACGGTTGTACGCCTGCCAGGTGTGGTCGCTGCACTGGAACATCAACCCTGCCCGGCGCCGGTCTCGCACGATGAAGACCACGTAGCTCTCCAGCCCGGACCGACGCGTGCGCATCCGTCCCAGATACACCCCGCTCGTCGCGTCCCGGGGCACCTGCCAACGGGCGGTGATGGACCAGTTGCATTCGCGGAGCCGCCTCTCGCCCACCGGTGGCAACGGGCGCGCCTCGCCCTTCAACCCCGCGATCCCTCCCACGCGACGCCCGCCCATCCCGCCGTAGTAGCCCAGCCGATAGAACTCGACGTCGAAGTCCTCCGCAGGGTCCGTGCTCACGTGCAGGTCGATCACCTCGCCCGCGAACACGCGCGCGTGGGAGACGTACCCCTCGATGGCGGCGCTACGCCAGCCCGTTTCCTTGTCCACGGCCGTCCGTTCGAGCATCCAGTCGCGCGTGCCGGGCCGGTCGTTCTCGCGGCGCACGACGTCCGAGCTGGGGCGTTGGAGGAGCAATTGCGGCGCGTTGCATCCGGCCGCCCAACCCACGGGGGCCATGACGGCGAGACGCCGCAGTGCCTTGCGGCGCGAAACGGGAGTCATGGGAGACAGGCTGTCCGGGTCGCGTCGCTGCGGTCAATCCTTGCCCGCCGGTCCCTCCTTGGGTCATGGGCTGGGCCGAGGGCCCCGGGCCCTTGGGGAATGGATGTGAAGCCCACGCCCCCCGTTGGCAGTCGCCATGCCCGCCGTTCCGGGCCATCCTTTTCCCGTGAGCGCGACACGACTTCGGTTGGGCATCCTCGGTTCCGGCAAGGGCTCGAACTTCGTGGCCATCGCCGACGCCATCCGCGCTGGGCAGGTGGACGCGGAGGTGGCGTTGGTGCTGAGCGACGTGGCGGACGCGGGGATTCTGGGGCACGCCACGGAGCGGGGCATTGAGGCTGCCTACCTGCCGCCGGGGCGGTTCCGGACCAAGCTGGATGAGGCGTCGGAGGCGGCGTGGATCGGCGCGTTGAAGGCCGCCCGGGTGGACCTGGTGGTGCTGGCGGGCTTCATGCGCATCCTGAAGGGGGAGTTCCTGCGGGCCTTCGACGGGCGGGTCATGAACATTCATCCCTCCTTGCTGCCGGCGTTCCCGGGGTTGGAGGCGTGGCGGCAGGCGTTGGAATACGGCGCGAAGGTCGCCGGCTGCACCGTCCACCTCGTGGACCAAGGGATCGACACGGGCCCGATCCTCGCCCAACGGGCCGTGCCGGTGCTCGACGGCGACACGGCGGTGAGCTTGCACGCTCGCATCCAGGAGGCGGAGCGCGCCCTGTACCCGGCCGTCGTCGCGGCCTGGGCGCGCGGCGACATCCGCGTGCGCGGCCGCGTCACGAGCGGGTTCCGGCCGATGGCGTGAGCCGACGGGCGGGAGCCCGCCCTGTCACGGGAACTTCACCCTGCCGCCACGACGCCTCCATGCTTCAGGGGCCTTGGTAGGGGATGGGCAGCTTGCAAGCGAGTCATTGGGCGGCACTCGCCACCCTTGTGTGGGCGGCGTCCTCCCTCCACGGACAGGTGGCCATCACCGAGGTCCATTCCAACGCATCCACCAACGGCACGCCGGCCCTCCACGCGGATTGGTGGGAACTCACCAACTTCGGCACCGCCCCGGCCAACCTCTCCGGATACCGGTTCAACGACGCGACCGGCGGCCTCGCGGCGGGCGCGGTGACCATCGAGGCCCTCACCCTCGCGCCGGGCGAGTCGGTGGTGTTCGTGGAGGCCATCTCGCCGGACGCGTTTCGACAATGGTGGGGCGCCGCGTTGCCGCCGTCGCTTCAGGTCATCACCTACGCGACCAACGGCATCGGCCTGAGCTCGTCGGGTGATGGCCTGCGCCTGTGGGCCCCGGGCGCGACGTCGGACTTGGACGTGGTGGACGTGGTG
>JBJSZF010000690.1:0-1818 GCA_046090125.1 Verrucomicrobiota bacterium | reverse complement strand
ATGCCGCCGCCGACGGGCGTGGTGAGCGGCCCCTTGATGCCGACGAGGAACTCGCGGAAGGCCTCCACGGTGTCGTCGGGCAGCCAGGTGTTGAAGCGCTTGAAGGATTCCTCGCCCGCGAACACCTCCATCCAGGACACCTTGCGCGACCCGCCGTAGGCCTTGGCGACGGCGGCGTCAAAGACGCGTTCGCTGGCGGCCCAGATGTCCGGGCCGGTGCCGTCGCCGCGAATGAACGGCAGGATGGGGTGGGAGGGGACCTGGAGCTTGCCGCCGGAGATCGAAACCTTCTCGCCCGACGGAACAGTGCATGTGGTGTACGGCATGGTGCGCGCGTGATGTGAACAAAGATGGCCGGAGGGACCTTCCCGCCCGGCACGGCCCTTAGGTCTAATCAATCCGGGCAAACGGCGGCAAGAACCCTTCCTGTCGCGGAATCCCCGCATGACGAGGCACCGGGGCGCCTGGGCACCGGGCATGGCGCAGCGCGGTCGCCCATGCGAGGAGGGCCAAGCCTCTTCGTATCCCCGAACTCCCCATGTGTCGCAGATCATCCCCCGTTCATCGGATCGTTGGCGCGCATCTTGACTCTTGAATCCCATCGCCCCGTGCAAATCCTCGTGGGGTGAATCCTCGCGGGCACAACGCCCTGCATTGGGCCGAGCCCGGCCCCATCCCACCGGCGTCGGCCGCCTCCACGGCCCGTGTGCCCGATCTCGGCGCGCCATGATCGCCCGAAACCGCAGGGCTTCACCTTGAGCTTTACCCTGTCCCAGGAACGCCCGCCCGCCTCGGCCGACTCGCTCGCCGGCCTCGTGGAGCGCGTCACGTTTCACAACGAGGAGAATGGGTGGTCCGTCCTCAAGGTCCGCGCGCAGGGGCATCGGGACCTGGTGACGGTCGTGGGCAGCCTGCCGGCCGTGACGGCGGGCGAGTGGCTGGAGGCCTCCGGCCGATGGGTGCAGGACCGCGAGTTCGGTCTCCAGCTCAAGGCGGAGACGCTGCGCACCGCGCCCCCGGACAGCGCCGAGGGGATTGAGCGCTACCTCGCCTCGGGGCTCGTCCGCGGCATCGGGCCCTCCTACGCACGCAAGCTGGTCGCCGCCTTCGGCACCGGCATCTTTGAAGTGATCGAGAACGCGTCCGCGCGCCTCGAGCAAGTCCCCGGCATCGGGCCCAAGCGCCGCCTTCGCATCAAGCAGGCGTGGAACGAGCAGAAGGCCGTCCGGCGCATCATGGTCTTCCTGCACGGCCATGGCGTCTCCACGGCCCGCGCCGTCCGCATCCACAAGACCTACGGCGACGAGGCCATCGAGGTCGTGCGGACGGACCCGTACCGGCTGGCCCGCGACATCCCCGGTGTGGGGTTCAAGACGGCCGACCAGATCGCGCTGCGGGTGGGTCTTGCGCCGGACTCGCCGCGGCGCATCGACGCGGGGATCCGGCATGTGCTGCTGGAGGCCACGGATTCGGGGCACTGCGCCCTGCCCTTCGAGGAGCTGCGGGACAAGGCGGCCGACTGCCTCGGGGCTCCCGCCTCCCTGGTCCTGGGCGGCATCGAGCGTTCCTTGCAGGAGCGCGAGCTGGTGCGGGAGAGCATGGACGGGTGCGACCTCCTCTTCCTGCCGCACCTGCGCGAGGCCGAGCAAGGGATCGCGCGGGCGCTGCTGGCGCGGGTGCAGGCCCCTGCCCCGTTCGCGAACCTGGACGCACAGGCGGCCTTGCCGGCGATCGAGGCGGAGACCGGGCGTCCCCTGGCCCCGACGCAGCGGCAGGCCCTGCTCCAGACCCTGCGCCCCGCCGTCATGGTCATCACCG
>JBJSZF010000689.1:0-3269 GCA_046090125.1 Verrucomicrobiota bacterium | reverse complement strand
GATCCGCCACCTCCGAGGTCGCGTTCCTCTCCACCGGCCGCCCCATCCTGACCGTGGAACCCTCCCATGCCGTCGCCCTGCCCGGACGGCCGGTGCGGTTGTCCGCGGCCATCACCACGCCCGAGCCCACCACCTTCCAATGGTTCCGGAACCAACAGCCCCTTCCCGACGCCACCCAACTCGACCTCGACCTCGGCCCCGCCCTGCCCGGCTTGACGGCCGACTACCACCTCGTGGCCTCCAACGCGTCCGGCTCCGTCACCTCGCGCCTCGTCCACGTCCACGTCCGGACCCCGCCCGCGCCCGTGTCGCGTCCGCACCTCGCCGTGCACCCGTACCGCGGAGCCCTTCCCTACCCGCCCGAGTTCGAACGGGTCCTCGACGCCCGCATGATGCGCAACCCGTGGCGCGGCACGTTCGGCATGGCTATCACCCCCGAGGGCCAGCTCGTGACGTGGACCGCCAACCCCAGCCTGCACGCGAGCCTCGCGCCGCCCGACGACCTCGGCCCCGTCTCCAGCCTGAGCCTGGGCGTGTTCCATGCGTTGGTCCGGGACGCGTCCGGCACGCTGCGCGGATGGCATTGGAACGAGGCGGAGAACTACGGCCAGTCCTTCCCCCCGGCCGAAGCCCTGGGCGCGTTCGACTTCGCGTCCGGCGACAAGTTCAGCATCGGGCTCCAGCCCGACGGCTCCGTTGTCCAATGGCCCATCCAAGGCTCCGCCTACCCGTCGCAACTGCGCCGTGCCGCGTTGGTCTCCGTTCACCAATCCACCGTCATGGTCGCCCACGAGGACGGCACCCTGCTCCGCTGGGATCCCCAATACCTTCCGGTCCAGTCCAGCCCGTCCGTGGATGCCATCGCCATCTGGGCGGGCGCAGCGGGCGGGTTGGTGGTGCGTTCGGACGGCACCCTCGCCCTCCTCACGAGCAGCGGCCTGACGCCCTTGCCCCCCTTGCCTGGAGGAGCCCGCGCCGTGGAGGCCGGGGGCAGCAACTCGGAGATGCTCGCGCTCGACGCCTCCGGCCGCGTCTGGCAACGGCCATGGAACACCCAATCGGCATGGGGCGAATGGCTTCCGGGACTGGTCGGCGTCTCCCGTCTCGCCCCAGGCCAAGACGGCACCTACGCCCTCACCACGGCGCCCTTCTTTTCCGTCCTCCCGAGCGCCCTCCAGGTCGCCCTCGGATCCGCCACCTCCCTCCTGGCCGAGGTGCGCAGCCCGTCCCCCGTCCGCCTCCAATGGCTGCGCGCGGGCCAGCCCATCCCCGGGGCCAACCAAGCCACCCTCGACATCCTGCAGGCGTCGTATGCCGACGACGCCGACTACGCCCTGGTCGCCGCCAATGACCTGCATTCCATCACCAGCGCCCCCGTGCGCGTCGGCATCCTCGGCCCGCCCCTCCTCCTCGGGCCCGACCGCGTCGCCGTCGCGGCGGGCGACGACCTCGCCCTGCGACCCGAGTTCGTCGGCGTCGGCCCCTTCACCAACGCGTGGCGGCGCGACGCCGTCTTCCTGCCCGACGCCACGGGCCCTGGCCTCGTCATTCCCAACGCGCAGGCGCGGCACGCCGGGGTGTATTACCTCGACTCCACCAACGCCTTCGGCGGATCGCGGGGCGGCCCCTACGTGGTGGCCGTGGTCCCGTCGGCACCCCGATGGACCCGCTCGCCCGTCGGGCGCGATCTCCCGGCGGGCGCACGCCTCGAGCTCGCGGCGGATGCACGCGGCAGCGAGCCCATCTCCTGGCAATGGTACCGCGACGACCAGCCCATCCCGGGAGCCAACGGCCCCGTGCTCGTCCGAGACGCCGTCGCGCCCACCGACGCGGGCGAATACGTTGTCCGCGCCATCAACGCCCTGGGAACCATCGCCTCCACGCCGGCGCGCGTGACCGTGAATCCCTCTGGCCCCCGCGTCCCCGAGGCCGGCGCGTGGCGCGTGGCCCGGGCCGGGACGCCCTTCGCATGGGCCCCGGACATCGCCGGGTCCGCCCCCTTGTCCATCCAATGGCGACGAAATGGGGAAGTCATCGAGGGCGCCACCAACGCGGTGCTGAGCTTCCCCGTGTTGTCCGAGGCCCACGCGGGCTCGTACACGATCCACCTCTCCAACCCCCTCGGACAGGCGGCCAGCGCGCCCATGGACCTCGTCGTCCGCCCCGGCACCCCCGCCGGAGCCGCCGTCGCGTGGTCGTTGGCTGGGCCTCTGGCCGAGCTGGGTCTCGTCCGGGAACTCGCGCTCGGACCCGGCTTCGCCCTCGCCTTGCGCACCAACGGGACCGTCGCCTTGTGGTCGCCCGCGCCGCAGCCGGCCTTGGCGCCGCCCGCCAACCTTGACCGCGTCGTGGCCATCGCGGCCGGCGAAACCTTCGGCCTGGCGCTGCGCGACGACGGCACGGTCCGCGCATGGGGCACCGCCGCCACCAATCCTTCCGTGCTGAAGGTCCCCGACAACCTCGGCCGCGTGGTCTCGATCGCGGCCGGTCAGGCCCATGCCGTGGCGCTCATCGAGGACGGCACCGTGCGGGCCTGGGGCTCCATGTTCGCCGGATCTACCAACCCGCCCTCGAACGCCACCTCCACGCCCGCCGTCGAGGTCGCGTCCGGCGGATACCAGGCAGGCTTTATCCGACGCAACGGCACCGTGGCCACGTGGGGCGGCCTCGGCACCGGCTACCCGTCGAGCTCCGCGATCAACGTCGTATCCCTCGCCCTCGGCAAAGGCCACGGGATCGTCGCCCGGACCGACGGCCGCTTGGTCTCGTGGGGCCATCCCTTCGGCCCGTTAAACCCGCCAAACTCGGCCACCAACATCGTGCGCGTCGCGGCCGGGGCCTCCCACTCCCTCGTGCTCCGCGCCAATGGAACGGTGCTGGCGTGGGGCTCCAACCTGCGCGGCCAGACGAGCCCGCCCGTCGGGTTGTCCAACGTCGTGGCCGTCTTCGCCAACGGCGACCTGTCCGCCGCCATCACGCGCGCCCCGGGCCTGGTTCCCAACCCCGCAAGCCTCGTGCTCGAGTCGGATGCCACCCTCCACCTCGGCGGACCCGTGGTCTCCGCGTCGCCCGCCGCCGTCCAATGGCTGCGCAACGGCATCGCGTTGCCCGGGGCCACCAACGACGTCCTCGTGGCGCCGGCCCTCGACGGCTCCTACGTCCTGCGCGCCACCAATGCGTGGCAAGACGTGCAATCCCTCCCCACCGTCGTCCGCACCATCGGCCCCATCGAGTGGCGCTGGCACGAGCCGGCGCCCGGCCAACGCGGG
>JBJSZF010000688.1:0-2526 GCA_046090125.1 Verrucomicrobiota bacterium | reverse complement strand
CCGATTAGGATCATCACCCACATCGTAGTGCGTTTGGCCGCCACGCCGTCGGGATTGGTGTAAAACCGCACCAAAATGTGCGGCAGACCCGCCGTGCCGCACACCAGAGCGATGATCAGCGAATAGGTGTAAAGCAGCGAGTAGGGGCGCTGGTGCTCGGCGAGATAGGCGGCACGTTGTTCGGCCGGCAGCGCAGCCGCGGCGGCATTGACTGCCTTGGTGGTCAGCGGGCCGAAGGGAGCAATCCAAGCCTGGTCCTTGGGGGCCTTTTCCGGCAGCGGCTTGCGCTCGATCGTGTGTCCGGGGTTTGCCCTGTAGCCGGGGTCGGCGACCCCGGCCACAGACGCGGCTTCGCCGGGTGCGACATTGGCCGCCACGTGTTGGTTGTAGAAGCCGACGACCGACATCAGCACGAAGATGGGGACACTGATCGCGAACATCTTGGCCCAGTACTGGAACGCCTGCACCAGCGTGATCCCCTTCATCCCGCCCAAGGCCACGTTGAGCGTGATCACCGCCCCCACCACCACCACGCCCGCCCAGTACGGGAAGCCCGCCATCGCCACGCCGTTCACCCGCGGGGCCATGAAGTCCAGCCAACCGCCCCGCAGGTCCACCGACTGGAAGATGTACGCCAGCGTCGTCCCGGCGCCCTTCATCTGCGGCATCGTGTAGAAGAACCCGATGAAGAGGACGAACAACACCGCGATCTTCCGGAACAAGGGCGAGTCATAGCGGCCCTCCGCGAAGTCCGGGATCGTGTACGCCCCGAACCGCCGCAGCGGCCCCGCGATGAACAGCAGCAGGAACAGGTACCCGCACGCGTAGCACACCGGGTACCACAACGCGTCGTACCCGCTCGACATCACCATCCCCGCCACGCCCATGAACGACGCCGCCGACAGGTACTCGCCCGAGATCGCCGACGCATTCCACCCCACCGACACGCCGCGCCCGGCTACGAAGAAGTCCGACGCCGTCCGGGCCTTGCCCGCCGCCCAGTAGCCCAGGGCGAGCGTCACCAGGACCGTCATCAGCGACCACCCCAGGATCCACGGGTCCACCGCGCCCAGCAGCGCCCCCTTCATCCCGGCGATCATCGGGCCGCCCCCGTTCCCTCGCGCGCGCGCGTCACCTCGGACTCCTCCAGCCGGATCGAGCGCCGGATGAACACCCACGCCACAACCCACACGAACGGGAAGAACAACACGCCGAGGACGAGCCACGACACCGTGAACCCGGCCACCTCACGGCCCATCCATTCCGGCGCGAGGTAGTTGAGCGCCGGCATCGCCAGCAGCACCACCAGGAACGCCAGGGCGCACCCAATGGACAACCCCAGTTGCCGGCGCTTGAGGCCTGACAGGAACTCCTCCGAATGCACCAGGCCCTCCGGCCCCTGCTCGCTCGTCTTCATGCGGTTCCCTCAAGGTCCAAGCACCATGGTCGCCCGTTCAAGCCCCAAGTCGCGCCACGAAAACGCCCGACGCTCCCTCGGATGGCTGGGAACATCCCCTTGGGAACGCCGTGCGGGGCCCGCGCGTCCCGGGACGTGACGCGCTCGGGTCAACGCGGCGGGGAGGGGTGGCACGGTTCGTCCCGGGTTGTCCCGGTGCACCGAGGCGGCCCGCGGTCGGCAGCGTTGGAAACCAACGACTTGTGCAGAAACACCCCGAGGAACTTTTGCGCGGCACGCGGGCAGCTTCCCTATTGGCAACACGACGCGACACCGCGTCGGACGAGCGAAAAACAAGTCAACACAGCACAAGGAAACATCATGAAACTCATTCGTACGTATCCCCCCATCCTCAGCCCCATCGCCGAGCTCGAGCGCGAGCTGGACCGGTTCTTCGGACGGTCCACGGGCAACGCAACCACGCCGCTGTTCGGCAACGGGATCGCGGCCCCCGCCACCGACGTCCGCGAGGACGACAAGCAGTTCGTGGTCCTGGTGGAGCTGCCGGGCGTGAAGAAGGACGACGTTCAGGTGTCCTTGGAGGACGGCGTGCTGACGATCAGCGGCGAGCGCAAGGGCGAGAGCGAGACGACCGAGGGCCGGTTCCATCGGCGAGAGCGGTTCGTGGGGCGCTTCGGCCGGAGCTTCGAGCTGGGCGTGCCCGTCGATTCCAAGGCGGTGAAGGCGTCGTTCAAGGACGGCGTCTTGAGCGTCACGGTTCCCAAGGCCGAGAACGCACGGACCAAGTCCATCGAGATCGCCGTCGAGTAGGCCGGGCCGAGTCCCGCGTCGCGGCCTTCGGGCCGGCAACGAACACGGGCCGCCATGGGTATCGTGCCCATGGCGGCCTTTTATCCTAGAAACGGCAGTTGGCCCGTCTGTAGGCCGCGTGCCCTCACGCGGCGGCGGCGATGCCTTGTGCCCAGTGCGCCGGGTCAGGGGACCCAGCCTACAGCCGAAACGGGCCTACCTCGACCTCACCCGCAGGGTGAGTCCCTGTGTTTCTGTCCATGCGCCCATCCGACCCTATGTGCAGGGCGTTTCCTCGTTTCGCCACCCCCCCCCACCCC
>JBJSZF010000687.1:0-11297 GCA_046090125.1 Verrucomicrobiota bacterium | reverse complement strand
GGGGCCGGCTCCGACGTCGGTGGTGGTGCGGCGGGGTGCGGGGGTGATGGGGAGCGACCGGGTGAGCGTGACGTGGGCGGACTATGCGATTCGGAACCAGTGGATGGAGGTGCGGGTGTTGGCGGACGGTGCCACGGGGCTTGGCAGCCCGGAGGTGTTTTATTTTGCGAGCGTGGTGGGGGAGGTGGGGGACCAGCCGACGACGGAGTTTGTGGTGAACGCGGCGGACGTGACGCGCGTGCGGCTGGCGGTTGGGGTGAACGGGGCGGGGGTGACCAGCGAGCACGACATGGACCGTGACGGGGGCGTGAACTCGACGGACGTGATCACGGCGCGGCTGAGCCTGACGGTGTCGCTGCCCTTGACGGTCCCGGTGCTGGACCTGCGCGGGATGCGGTAGGCGGGGCGACGTGGGCTGGGGCGGTGTGCGTGGGCGAGAGGGGAGCACGTGGTCGGTGGTCGGACCGGGAGCGGGCACGCGGATGTCTTCGAAAGGCGCAAGATGCGCCAGCCCGTCCCGCGTGGGGGCCTTGGGCTGGCTGGACCCCATGGTGCGGGAATGGTGGCAGGCGTGGGGCGGCTCGCGTGGGAGTGGCTTCGGAAACCCCACCCGAGTCACGGCGACCGGAGGCCCAGAATCGATTCAGCGCGGCCAAGGGATCCGAGGTTGCCGACCCGCTGGTAGCCCATGGAGCGGAGCATCTTGCAGGCAATCCCGCTGCGGCCGCCGGATTGGCAGTGGAGGAGCACGGGTGTCCGCAGATCCGGCACGACCTCCGCGATGCGTTGGCGGACTTCGCTGAGTGGGATGTTGATGACCTCGGGCAACGCGCGGCTGGAGAATTCATGGGCGGTTCGGACGTCGATCACCACGGCGCCCGCCCGGAGCAGGGCCTTGGCTTGCTGTGGGGACACAGCATCCAGCCGGGTGATCCACCATCCTGCAAGCAGCACGGCCATGAATGCGAGGATCAGCCAGGGCATGTCTCGGGATATCTTGTGGATGGTTGGGACGCTGCGGGGGATGGATTCCGAGCCCGGCGCGCACCGCTATCGGCGCCGCAGCCTTGCGTCCACCTCGGCCAACCGGAGTCGGACGGACACGATGTAAGGCGGTTGCCCGGCTTCCCAATGGCCATACGTGGTGGCCACGAACGTCCCGTCTGGGAGGACATCCACCCCGGGGTAGGCGCAATCGAAGGCGTGCAGGTTGTCCATGAGACGCACCCGGCACTGTCCTTCGCGTCCGCGGACAAGGTCCTCGTAACAGCCCACCCATGCGACCCAGTCGCCCCGGGTGTCGGATGTCCGAGCCATGTCCCTGAAGGAGATGAACAGGCGCCCGTCTGGCCCATAACGGCCCACGTGGCGGTCGCCCGTCAGGGCCGCAGGCACCTCGCGGGGCTCGCTCCAGGTGCGCCCCTCGTCGCGGGACGTGATCAGCCATGAGTTGCGCCGACGCGAGTTCTCCCGGAGGAGCATGGCGATCTCGCGGCCGTCCGGGGACCGCACAACGCCCGGCTCGCAGGGGTGGATGTCTTGTCGGGAGAGAAGGACGCGGGGTTGCCCCCACGTGATGCCCCCGTCGGCGGACTCGCTGGCATAGACCGTGAAGGTTGGGGGTTGCGTGACCTCGGGGCGCGCGCGGATAAAGCGGCCGTCGTCGTGGAAGAAGGCAAGGTAGTGCCCCGGTTGGTTGCGCACGGGCTCGACGCTGGCCATGGCAACGATGCCGCCCCATTCACCCACCGGGATGAGTTCGGTCCACGTGGCGCCGTCGTCCTCAGACAGGGAGCTGCGAATGGGGTAAAGGCCCGAGAAGACGATGAGGCGACGCGTGCCGCGGGCGTCCACGACGCGGTGAATGGTGGGAGTCTCGAGGGAGGTGGCCCATGAAGCCGGGACGGGGAGGTTGGTCGACCACGTGAGCCCGGCGTCGGTGCTGCGGCGCAGGCGAATGGGGCCCTTGCCATGGCCCTCCGGATAGACGCAAAGGAGGGTTTTGTGGTCCTCGAGGAGCAGCGTGGTGGGATGTCCCAGGTACTGGCCGGCTTGGCGATCCACGACGACGCGGCGGGCGGCGTCGTTCGCGAGGTCCACGACGGGCACGGTGTACCCGGGCGGGAGGGGCTTGGCGACGGGGGGCGGCTTGGCGATGCCGAAGACGGGAATGCCTGCCACTAGCAGGGCTTTCAGCAAGCGGGCTGCGGCACGGGGTCCCGTCCCCTTGGAGACCCGGGCGATGGACGCCCCGAGGAGGCTGGCGATGTACAGGCAAGCACTCATGCAGATGGGCCGCCGATAGGCCTGAATCCGACGGCGAAGTCCAGCCTGTTTGTCCGGCGCGGGTGCTGCGGTGCGGCGGTGTCGCGACGCTACCGTGCGGGCAGGGCGTTGGCCTTGCCATCCACCGGGTCGGCCCGTGACGAGCCCGGGGCGCGACCGCCGGATTCCTGGAACTTGACGATGGCAGCAAGCCGGTTGGGCACGCCCAGCTTCTTGGCGATGCGCTTGTTGTGGACGTACACGGTGGCGACGGAGAGGCCAAGGAGCGCGGCGACCGTCTTGCAGTCGTGTCCGGCCGCCCCAAGCTCGAGCACGCGCAACTCCGCCGGGGACAGGATGTCCCCCATGCTCAATGGCTTGGGCTTGCGATATCGGGCGATCAGGCTGCGCAGGACGGGAGCTGACACCACGGGCTCGCCCTTGAGGCAACGCACCAGCCTGCTGGCCAGCTCGCCCAAGGGCATCCCCTTGAGCAGGTAGCCGGTGGCTCCCGCCGACAGCGCCTCGCCAATGGTTGCGTCGTCGTCGCAGTTGGTGAAGGCGATGATTTGGCGGGCGAGCCCCTTTTCTGCGATGCGGCGGATCACTCGCAGGCCGGAGTCGCCGGGGAGAAGAAGGTCCACGAGGGCGATGTCCACCTTGCGTCGCGCCAGCTTCTGCAAGGCAACCTTGCCGTCCGCGAAGAGCATGGGCGGCGCAAACCCTGGGTATTGCTCGAAGTGGGTCCCGATGAGCGACAGGAGCTGCCGGTCGTCGTCGATGATGGCCAGGCTGACTTGCATGGGCGTCAGTGAGTCTTGGAGGATTTCTTGGGTGCCGGGGAGACGGGGGGGTGGACGGGGATCAGGAAGACGGTTTCGCCATCGTCCTTGCCCGGGTGGGGACGCTCCACGCGGCCGCCCAGCAGCGAGAGGCAGCGCCGGAGCAACCGGGCCCGGAATGCGACGGGGAAGGAATCTGGCGGGCTGGCGAAGCCCCGGCCGTGCCGGGGCCCGGGATGGGAAGGCTCCTCCAGGACCATTGCGGGAAGCCCCGGGGCAGAGATCCGCAGCCGCAATTGGCGGGGAACCAGGTCCACCGCCGTCAGGGACGGACGGGTCCCGGGAAGGAGCGAGGCCAGTTCCCAGAGCGTGGCAGCCAGGTTTCCCGCCAGGCGCGGATCCAAGTAGGCGACGGCGGCGTGCGGGATGGCGGGACCAGCGGCCTGCGCGTCCGGGTCTCGGAAGGCCTCCAGCGGGAACGGGCCGGGGTCGGGGGATTGCCCTGCTTGCTCGACCTCGATGCTCCGGGACATGAGCGTGATGCAGGAGGACGCCTCGTGGCAGGCACGGTGGATGGACTCCACGTGTTGGCCAAGGGCTCGCCGGGTGAATGGCCTGTTGGCGTCCAGGAGGATTTCGGAGGCGTAGGCCACGACGGTCAGCGGGCACCGCGCCTCATGGACAAGGGCATGGAAGGCATCCCAGGGAATGTTCCCTGGGGACCCAGACGTCTGTGTCCTTGCCCGGCATCTGCTCACGGATGGTTTCCCTGTCATGGATCACCATGACAGGATGCCGAAGACGGCCCAACCGAGACTTGCTAATTGTAGGTATTATAAGCAAATGAGGTACACGCCTCATGGAAAGCCTTCGGGCGCGCGCGGGCAGGGCTACGGATGCACGCCATGGCGTGCACGCCGCCGTCGCGCACGCGCCCAATCCCCCTGGACGCGGTCCTCGCCTACGGGAAGCGCGACCGGATGTAGGCCTTGAGGAGTCGCGAAATTTCCCGCAGGGGCATCGGCTTGGTCAGGAACAAGTCCGCCCCGGCCCGAAGGCACGCATCGCGGTCGGATGCCAGCGAGGACGCCGTGAGGAGGACGATGACGACGTGGCTGACCTCTGGATCCGGGTGGTTTCGCAGCTCCCGGACGAAGGCCTGGCCCGTCGAGTCGGGGAGGTGCATGTCCAGCAAGACGGCCTTGCAGCCGGCCTGGGCAATCGTGGCCTTGGCCTCCGCCACCGTCTGGGCCTTGGCGACGTCGAAGCCGGACTGCGCGAGGAAGTCGGACAGGACGCGGAGGGTGGGGGCATTGTCCTCCACGAGGACAACGCGCGGCGAGGGTTGGGGGCACATGCTGCGGGGAATCATGGGGCGGATCCTATCCGGCGGGCTGGTAGTACCGTTTTTTCAAAACGCATTAACAATTACCAAATATCAACTAATACACAAGGCTGGCGTGTCGCCGGGCGCACGACAGCATGGGGGAATGAAGGAGTTGGGCGGCAAGGCTTGGCCCGGGGGATTGTCATGGGACGCCGACCGCGCGGCCTTCCACGGTCCGTCGCGAACGTTGCTGGTGGCGGACTTGCACCTGGGGTTCGAGTGGGTGCAGCGCGCGCGGGGGCAATTGATACCGATGGCTCGGCCCGACGACACGCCCGACCGCCTGCGTGCCCTTTCGGAGCGATGGGGGGCGCGCCGCGTCGTGGCGCTGGGAGACGTGGTGCACGGGGATCCGGGCATGGAGGGGGTTCGGTCGGCCTTGTTGGGCCTGTTACGCAAGCTGCCCGGGATGGAGTGGCACGTGGTGCTGGGGAACCATGACCGCGGGTTGGCGTCGGTTGTCGAGGCCTTGGGCATCACCGGGGTCACGTGCGGGCTGGAATGGCGGCAGGATGACCTGCTTGGGGTCCACGGGGACCGCGTTCCCGTTGCGGAGGATGGGGTGGTCGTGGTCAGCGGCCATGAGCATCCCATGGTGGACGTGGGGCGGCCCGGGACGGGGGAGGTTCGCGTGCCGGCCTTCGTGGTGGGGGACCGAGGGGTGATCCTGCCGGCGTTTTCGCCGTGGGCGTCCGGGAGCGTGGTGGGGCGCAGGCCGATGTTGGGCGAGTGGGGGCGGCGGTTGGAGGTCACCTGCTACGTGGCGTGCATGGGGCGTCGCCTTCTTGAGATCCCGGCTTGCCGTCCGGGACGGGGCGGCGGCGGCGATGGATGATGGCGCGCAAGGCCCCGTTGGCCGTCCCTCGGCCGGGCGGTGAGCGTCGTCCCCGGGGCGTGATCGTGGCCAGGCCCGGGCCGCTCAGCGGGAGGCGAGGATCTCGCGGAGGGCCGCGAGGCAGTACCACCGCACGGCGCCGGACAGCGGGGGCTGCAAGTCGCCCAGGTCCGCCTCGGTGCACCACCGGATTTCATGGTGTTCCTCCGGGGCCAGCCGCGCGGTGCCGGAGCGCGGCCTCGCGAGGTAGATGAGGCCGATGTGCTCGTGGGTTTCGGAGATGCGGTGGATGTCCAGGAACCGTGGGGCGATGAGGGCGCGGGTGCCGGGCTCGGTGGTGGGGGGGCGTTCCCCGACCAACTCGACCTCCAGGCCGCTTTCCTCTCGGACCTCGCGGAGGGCGGCCTGTTCGGGGTCCTCGTCGAGCTCGACATGTCCGCCGAGCGGCAGCCATTTGCCGAGCCGGCGATGGTGGATGAGCAGGACCTTGCCGTGCTCGACGACGAAGACGGCGACCGTGAAGTCGATTTTCTCATGGATGTGCGGCATGGGTGGATGGGAGCAGGAACCGGGGCCGATGCCCAGCGGCCGGGACGGGTGGGTTGCTTTGGGGTGGGGCTTGCCATGGGGCGGCGGTTGGGGGAAGCCTTGGCGCGTTCCCCTGCGAGCCCCGTCTGACAAGGATCCACCGTTCCATGAAGACAAGCCTTTCCCTGCCTGTGTCGAGCCGAGTTCGCACGGCGGCGTTCACGTTGGTTGAGCTCCTCGTGGTCATTGCGATCATCGCCGTGTTGGCCAGCATGTTGCTGCCGTCGTTGTCGAAGGCGAAGGAGCAGGCCCGCGGCATCCGGTGCCTGAACAACGTGCGGCAGATGGCGCTGGCCTACCACATCTACGCCGAGGACAACCGGGACGACATCGTGACCTTGTACCTGTTTGCCAAGGCGCCGCCGGGTGCGTTGATCCAGGATTCCGTGACGTGGTGGGTGGACCTGCTTCGACCGACGTTGCGAGGCACCAACGTCATTGCCTGCCCCTCCGTGCGGAATGGGTTTGGCGTCGCCATGAACCATGTGGAATTGACGGCGTGGAGCGACGTCTCGCGTCCCCGGATGTCGTCCATCAAGAACCCGACGGAGACGGTGCCGATGGCGGACTCGGGGCTGATCCTGAACATCAAGGAGAAGGACCCGGACGCGTGGGTGGAGAGGAAGAACTCGGGGTTCCTTTATTGGCGGACGCCCACCAACCAAGGTTGGTATGACTCGGACCCGCAGCGGCCGGTGGGGCGGCACAATCGCCGGTGCAACATGGGGTTTGTGGACGGCCATGCGGCGGCACAGCGGGTGAGCACGCTGGGGTTGCAGTTTTTCCCGGGCAAGGACGCGGGCGGGGCCTCCGCGACGGGCACGACCGCCTTTGGTGGCAACGGGAGGCATGACCCGCGTTGGTTGTGGGACCGTGAATAGGGGCGGGTTGCTGGCCGGAAGCCCCAACCTTGAATCCGCGCGTGGCATGAACCGCAAGATGGCCTGGCAGGTGGTCGCCGTGGTTGCCCTGATGGGCTGGGCGACGTGGAACGTCCTCCGGATGTCGGCGGGTCGCGCGCTGGACCTTCAGCCCTACGAGGCGTTGGGCGTTGTGGCTGGCGAGGAAGTCTCGCGGTTGGTGGGCGGCACAGGGGAGGTTGGGTTGGTGCTGCCGGACGAGGCCGGCGAGGCGAACCCCGTGATGGATGCGCAGGTCGAGGCATTCCGGAAGGGGTTGGCCTCGGCGGGGAGGGCGCGCGTGGGCAGGGTGTCGAGGGTGTTGATCGATGGGTTCACGGCCATGCGGACGGGCGGGGCGGTCCCGTTGGAACGGGTGGCGTCGCTCTTGGAGGAGCACCGGCGAGCCCGGGCGGTGGTCTTCTTCATGGGATTGCCGTTGGCGGATGAATCGGTGCTGGGAAGGGAGGTTGTTGGAGATCGAAAGGTGGTGGTGATCTCGGCGTCGTTCCCTTGGTATCCATCGATGGTCCAGCAGGGGTTGGTGCACTTGGCGATTGTTCCACTGGCTAGTCCTGGGACGTCGGGTCCCGGGTTGGGGACGGGTGGGGCGCTCCGGGCGGTCTTTGACCGCGAATACCAGGTCCTGAGGCCCGGTTCCCCCCTGCGTTAGCGGCGGTCCATCGCGAGGCCCTGAACGAGCGAGCCGCCTGGAGGGTTCCGGCCTTGCCGACCCAATCCGCTTGGTTCTCCCCGTGAAGTGGCGGCTGGAAAACCATGACGAGTCGGCCGTAGTGTTTCGGCCATGAAGAGGTGTGCTGTGTGGCTGGTGGGATGGTTGACCGTTGCCTTGCTGGTGGCGGGCACGGCGGGCTGCAAGTCTAGTTCGGGGAGTCGGGAGTTTATCCCGGGCAGGGGTTGGCGCCCCGCTTGAGGGGCACGCGGCCCACGACCGGGGCTGTGGATGCACCTGGGTGCCAAGGGCCACACTTATGCCGTGGAGCCTCCGTGGTCGCGGTGCGGCAACTCGTCGGCGGGGGCAGGTGCAGGGGAGGAATCCAAGGGGGCAGCCTTGCTGCCGAGGATCTTGAACATGACAACGCCACAATCCGGGCACTTGCCTTTCACGGCCTTGCGGCCGTTCTTCATGACCTCCTCAATGGCGTCGGAGATCGGCCTCTTGGCTTTGCACTTGACGCAGTAACCTTCGTGCATGGCGTAAGGCTGAGCGGGCGAAGCGCCCACGCAACTTCTTGGGACCCTATGGATGGGAGGTCCTGGGAGTCAACCGCCGGGGCGGTCGAGAAGGGCCGCCGGGCGGGAATCCGTGCCAAGAAACACGTGGTTGCGCGGGTGGGAATCCGGGCAACCGTGGGCGCAGTGGCAGTGAAGCAAAAGGCGCAGGACAATCTTCGGCATCCGATCAAGGTCGTGGCGCGCCGAACGGGCCTCAGCCAGCACCTGATCCGGATTTGGGAGAAGCGGTACCAGACGGTGTCGCCGTCTCGCAACCGGGGGAACCGGCGGTTGTACTCGGCGGAGGACATCGAGCGGCTGGGATTGCTGAAGGCTGCGACCGACCTAGGGCATCCCATCGGCGCGGTGGCGCAGCTATCAGACGCCCAATTGTCCGCCCTTGTTTCCGAGGAGAAGGCTTCGGGCACGGCGGCCACACGACTCATGGCGGGGCCCGTCGCGCCCCAGGCCTTGATGGAGAAGGCCTACGCGGCGGTGGTGGCGATGGATGGGGGCGGGTTGGAGACCGTGCTGGACGAGGGCTCCGTGCAGCTCGGGCAGGTCCGCTTGCTCAACGAGGTGATTGTACCCTTGGTGGAGCGCATCGGCGACGCTTGGCGCAACGGGGCGCTCAAGGTGGTCCACGAGCACATTGCCTCGGCGGCAATCCGCACGTTTCTGGGCCAGGTGGCGCGCCCGATCTCGGTGCATCCAGGGGCGCCCGTGCTCTTGGCGACGACGCCGGCGGGCCAGCTCCATGAGCTGGGAGCCGTCATGGTGGCTGCGGCCGCGACGAGCCATGGGTGGCGCGTGGTCTATGCCGGGGCGAGCCTTCCGGCGGAGGAGATTGTCTCGGCGGCGTTGGCGCATCGCGCTGCGGCAGTGGCCCTGTCCATTGTGCATCCCGAGGACGACCCCTTGCTTGCGACCGAGCTGCGGCGCATGCGGCGCCTGCTGCCCTCGGGCATCCCCGTCATCGTCGGGGGCCGTGCCTCGGACGCTTACTCGGTCGCGCTTGAGGAGATTGGGGCGCGTCGTGCCGACACCTTGATGGGCCTGGCGCAGATCTTGGACGGCCTTCGAAGGCGTCCGCACCAACGGGGTACCTGAATCACGACGGCTGCCCCTCGGCCTGGACGGTGCGGGCGCGGGCCGGGCGAGGGATTGCGGGCCATGGATTCCTTGGACTAGGCCCCCCGCGCTGGGGCGGCTGTGGTGGGCACCTGAGATTGGACGAGTGCGAGGGCGGCCTCAAGGGTGTCGCAATCCCCCGGTCCCTTGTCATCCCGGATCCTCACGATGCGTGGGAAGCGCAGCGCGAGGCCCGAGTCGTGACGGGGGCTCGGCTGGATGCGATCGAAGGCGATTTCGAGAACCACCTCGGGCTCCAACTCGTGGAAGGGGCCGCGCCGCCGGATGACGCGGGCGAGCAGCCGTTGGGTGAGGTGGGCGATCTCGGCGTCCGTGAGGCCGGAGTACGCCTTCCCAAGGACCCGAAGTTGGCCGGACGCAGTGTCCCGGACGGCGAAGGTGTAATCGCTGAGGACGCCGGACCGCTTCCCGTGGCCATACTCCGCCCCGACGATGACGCAATCGAGCGTTGCGATGGGGTTCTTGAGCTTGACCCAGCCAAGGCCGCGACGCCCGGGATGGTAGTGGGCGGCAGGATCCTTGATGACGAGCCCTTCGTGGCCACGGGCACGCGCGTTGTCGAAGGCGGCGCGGACGGTGGCCTCGTCGTGGACGTTCTGGCCGTGCGCGACGCGGAGGTGGGCGGGGGCCGACGAGGCGATGGCTTCGAGGGCCTGCCGCCGGGCGTCCCAGGGGCGGTCGATGAGGCTGTCGCCGTCTTTCCACAGGATGTCGAAGGCAACGAGGGAGACCGGGACATCCGAGCGCATGAAAAGGTCGGGCTCGCTGCGGCCGATTCGCGTCTGCAAGGCTGCGAAGGGAAGGGGCCGGTCGTCGTCCATGGCGAGCAACTCGCCGTCGAGGACGACATGAATCCCGGCCGAGGCGAGGCCCCCCGCCACCTCCGGGAACGAGGCGGTGATGTCCGTGAGGTCTCGGGAGAACAACCGGGCGACCCCCGGCGTGACGTGTGCCTGGCAACGCATGCCATCGTGCTTGTCCTCGGCCCATGCGCCGCGGGCGAGGCCGCCGTGCCAAGATGCGATGCGTTGGGAGACGGCAGCGGGGCCGTGCTCCGGGGATGCGAGCATGACGCGGACGGGCCGAAACGGCTGGATGGCGGCGTCGAGGAGACGTCCCTCACGCGCGAGGCAGGCGGCCTCCGCGATGTCCCCGAGGAGCATCGTGGCTCGGCGCACCGCGTCCGGCTCGGCACGGAACGCCGCGGCCACCGCCTCTTCGAGCAAGCCTTCCTTGAGGCCAATGCGGAGGTTGCCGGTCAAGATCTTTGAGAGGTGCCGGGCCTCGTGCGCGTCGCATCTCCCCAGCATTTGGCAGAGGATGGCAAGGCGCGTTGCCTTGGGTGCCTCGCGTGAGAGGCGGTCCAAGCAGGAGGTGACGTCGTCCAACGTCGGCCGCTGGATGGGATCGCCGGGGTGATCCCGCCAAAGGTCGGCCACCGCCTCGGCCGTGTCGCCCCGGAGGATGTAGGCTCCTTGGAAGGCTTCCGGCTGGCACCCGATGGCCTCGCAGGCGGCATCGCGCAGCAGGGACCATCCTACGGATGCAGTGCCCGGCTCCGGGCTGGGCCGTGCGCGGCCGGAGAACCATGCGACCGCGTGCCGCAGGTGGGGTTCGGAGAGGCTTGCGAGGAAGCGGCCAAGGACGGAGGTCTTGGCAGCCCGGGACGTTTCGGATCGGATGGCCATGCAGGCATCGGCGAAGCCTGCGAAGGCGGCGGGAGGGGTCTCGATTGCTCCTGGGATGGGCGTTCCCTCGGGGCTGCGTTCGGGTGCCTCTGCCAGCCGGGGTGTGGGCCGCGGAGGTATGGGTGAAGCGGAGCCTGGCCTGCGAGGCGAGGGCGAGGATGCGGTGGCGATGGAAAGTTCCAGTTGCTCCAGGCTGTTGAGGGCCCATGCGTCGAATCCCTCTTGCCGCAAGTGGGAGGCAAACTCTGCGGCGAACCCATGCAGGGTCAGGATGCGCCGTGGCGCGACGTGTCGCACCATCTCCATCAAGTCGGGAAAGTCGGCGTGGTCGCTGAGGGGGAACGCGGCGTCGGCCTGGTAGCGGAACCGGCAGCCGGGGTCCAGTGCCCAACCGGTGAGGACGGCGACGCGGCAGGGCCCCAGGCGACGTCGGAGGGCTGGAACGGCGCTGCTGGGGGGCGCGAG
>JBJSZF010000686.1:0-14043 GCA_046090125.1 Verrucomicrobiota bacterium | reverse complement strand
TACACGGACCCGAGCTGGTAGCCCCATTCGTTGGACTTGGGGGAGACGTCCTCGCGCACGGCATGGCTCATGGCGTGCCGGTTCTCGAGCATGTCGGAGAGGCGCAGGTTGCTCAGGCAGCGCACGGTGGCGTTGCTGACGTTGGCGGCGAGGGAGCCGCGGGGGTCGGCGTTCTTGAACAGGTAGGAGACGGGGTCGGAGATGAACATCTCGTACCAGATGCCGATGCCCATGGGCGCGCCCTCCTCGGAGTTGACGGGCTGGGAGCGGAGGTATTCCTGGTCGAGGCGGAGGTCGAGGACGTGGCACTTGCCGAGCCAGTTGACGATGGGGGCGATGGGACCGAGCTCGAACCAGAGGAGGTGGAGGCCGGGCTGGTCGATGACGGCGACGACCTTGCCGAAGAGGACGTACACCTTGCATTGCCGTTCCTGGACGATGGTGTACACGCCGAGCATCTGGACGAGGAACAGGAAGAGGGGCATGGCCACGAACATGCCCACGAAGGTGGCGGCGGCGGCGGCGAGGAACTCAATCATGGGAGGCCTCCAGGATGACGCGTTGGGCCTTGCCGAGGAGGCGGAGGCGGACGTTCCGGACGTAGAAGGAGAGGGTGTCGGCCCCGTGGGCCTTGAGGTCGCGGAGCTGTTGCGCGAGGGCGACGAGGTGCTCGACCTCGGCCTGGGCCATCAGGGTCTCGATTTCCACGGCGCGCCTGGACTGCACGAGCTTCTGGTCCGCGCCCGCCTGGGCGAGGCTGATGTCGGAGGAGACCTGGTTGTAGGCGGTGTTGATGGCGGCGAGGGCGGACTCGACCTCGTGCGGGGAATCGATGCCGGTGATGAGGGAGGCGTCGAGGGTGATGCCGTAGCGGGCGGCCGAGGAGGCGCACTCGCGGTCCATGTGCTCGTTGATGTCGCGCAGGTTCTTGCGGAGGTCGTTGATCGAGACGCCGATGGCGGCGGTGGCGACCTCGGGGTTGGGGATGGCTCCCAGGACGGGGTCGGCGGCGACGGGCTCGTGGGCGGGAGCCTCGAAGTTCGCGATGCGCTCGCGAAGGATGGAGATGAAGTAGCCCATGACGTGCACGATGGGGCGCTTCACGCCGAACAGGTAGGCGTAGAGGTTCTTCTCCGAGACGCGGAACCGGAGCTGGCCCGAGAGCCCCGTGTAGAGCTGGTCCTTGGTGACCGCCTCCAGCACCGCCCCCTGCTTGTTGGCGGACAGGGACTCGGGGTCATAGGCCATGTTCACCGTCTGGGTGGCGACGTTGACCTTGTGCACGCGTTCCCAAGGCCAGCGGAAGTAGGGGCCGCCCGGCGGGATGACGCGCACCTGGGGGAAGTTGTAGCGTTCGCGTTCCTCCGGCCGGAGGAAGTCGGCGATCGGGTCGTCGAGGGTGCTGGCTTCGCCCACGCGCTGGGCGCGTCCGAAGCTCGTCTTCACCGCCCGTTGGTTCTGGTCCACCGTGTAGATCCCCGCCGCGAGGTATCGCACGAGGAACCACGCAATGAACCCAAGGATGCAGCCTGCCAAGATGCTCATGGGATGATGCGATGCGCCGGGCGGGCGTTCGTAGGGCGCCGAAGACCGCCGCCCACGCATCGCCTGCCGCGACGTTCCTGTGCTACGCCGGCGGCCGGGGAAGTCCACCGGGTTTTTGGGGGGCAGGGCGGGGAGCGAGGAGCGGGGAGCGAGGACCGGGGAGCGGGGGGCGCATGGACGGCGGCGGCGCGTTTCCGTTTTCCACCGAGGCCCGGATGCGGGGAGGGTCTTCGGGAGATGCGACATCACGTGGTGGTTGGGCGGCTGTGCCTTGGGACGTTGGGCGCTTGGGTGGTCCAGGGGGCGGAGCCGTCGGTGGCGTCGAAGTTCCCGTGCCCGGAGTCGGAGGTGGCGGCGTACACGGCCCATCGGGCCATCGGGAAGGTCGTCGTGGATGGCCGTCTCGACGAGGCGGCGTGGGCGCGGTTGCCGCAGTCGCCGCGGTTCCGGGACATCATCACGGGGGGTGCGACGCGCCACGACACGCGGGCGATGGTGTGCTGGGACGACGACAACCTGTACGTGGCGTATCGCGTGGAGGAACCCCGGTTGCAGGCGCGGTTCAAGAACCGGAACGACCCGATCTACTACGACAACGACGTGGAGTTGTTCGTGGCGGGGCGGGATGCGTACTACGAGCTGGAACTCAACGCGTACAACACGCGCTACGAGGCGTTCTTCATCTGGGCGGACGCGCACGAGAAGGGCGGGTTCGGCGTGGTGCCGGAGTTTCGCCGCGAGCGCATGCAGGGGTTCAACGGGGTGGGGTTCAACACGCACCCGCGCGGGCCGCGCCTGGGGAGCTTCGAGTGGACCTTCCCGGGGCTGAGGACGGCGGTCGCGGTGGACGGGACGCTGAATGACGACTCGGACGTGGACCGGGGCTGGACGGTGGAGATCGCCCTGCCTTGGAAGGGGATGGAATGGCTGGCCAAGGCGGATGGGCGGTCCTTTCCGCCCAAGGAGGGGGACGAGTGGCGCATGGACTTCTCCCGGTTCAACAGCACCAAGGAGCCGCCGCCCGCGCGGGACTCGGGTGGATGGGTGTGGACCCGTCATGGAGCCTGGGACTCGCACATCCCGGAGTGCTTCGTCCGGGTCCGGTTCTCCACCCAGCCGCCACCGAAGCCGTGAGGGGTCGCGCCGCGCCGAACCTCGTCGCTCGTCGCTCGTGGTTGTCAGCGAGGTTGTCGCCCGCTCTGGGCTGGGCAACGGGTCCCCATGGAATTGGGCGAATTGTTTTGGCGTCCGCGTCGCGTTGGCCCCGGGAAGCGTCTCGACAGGGGCGGCGGCTTTGCGGGAACGTGGGCGCAGAACGATGAGCAAGCAGAAGGCCTACGCGGCGGCGGGCGTGGACATCGACCTGGGAAACAAGGTGAAGGCAACGTTGCCCGCGTTGCTGGCGTCCACCCGGCGGCCGGGCGTCCTCGGCAAGGTGGGGGGATTCGGAGGGTTGTTCGCCCTCGACACGCGTCGGCACAAGAGCCCGGTGCTGGTGAGCTCCGTCGATGGGGTGGGGACGAAGCTGAAGATCGCCTTCGAGACGGGTCGTCACGACACGATTGGCGAGGACCTTGTGAACCACTGCGTGAACGACATCGCGGTGCTTGGCGCGGAGCCGTTGTTCTTCCTGGACTACCTGGGCACGGGCAAGCTGGAGCCGGGGGTGTTCACGGACATCATCGCGGGGTTTGCGCGCGGCTGCGCGGCCAACCGCTGCGCCTTGGTCGGGGGCGAGACCGCCCAGATGCCGGGCTTCTACCAGACGGGCGAGTACGACGTGTCCGGGACGATCGTGGGGGTGGTGGACCGGGACCGGATGCTGGACGGTCCGCGGCGCGTGAAGCGAGGCGACGTGTTGCTGGGCATCGCGTCGTCGGGCCTTCACACCAACGGCTACTCCTTGGCGCGGAAGATCCTGTTCGAGAAGCTACGGCTGAAGGTGACGTCGCGCGTGGCCGGGCTGGAGGGCACCTTGGGCGAGGAATTGTTGAAGGTGCACGTGACCTACGGGCCGCTGGTGCAGGCGTTGCTGAGGAAGTTCAACCCCGAGCCCGGCGCGGGCGCGGTTCATGCGCTGGCCCACATCACGGGCGGCGGCTTCATCGACAACATCCCCCGGGTGTTGCCGGCGCGGCTGGACGCGGTGGTGCGGAAGGGGAGCTGGGAGTCTCTGGCGTTGTTCGACCTGCTGGCCAGCAAGGGCGGCGTGGAGGAGGCGGAGTTGTACCAGGTGTTCAACATGGGGATTGGCATGGTGGTGATCGTGGATGCCGGGAAGGCGGACGCCGTGCTGCGTGCGATCCGCAAGGCGGGCCATCGAGCGTGGGCGATTGGTGAGATCGTGCCGGGCAAGGGCGAGTCGCGCGTGGTGGGCTAGGGCTCTGTTCCATGAAGAACCCGCAGGCACCCGTCGAGACGGCCGCCGACCCCGTCTTCCGTCGATTGGTGGCGGCGTCCACCGGGCTGGCGTTTGGGGGGATGCTGGCGTCGCTGGCCGTGTTCGAGCGCGCGAGCCACGGGAAGCTGGCCTTGCGATGGCACTGGGCGGCGGTGCCGTTGCTGGGCGTTGGGTTGTTCCTGGGCCTGCGGTTCTGGAACGTGCTGTGGCGGGCGGAGGAGGAGGGGACCCCGGCGGCGCGCACGCGGCTGCGGCGGTTCACGTGGCTGCTGGCGGGGGTGGCGGTGGCGTCGTTCGCGTACCCGATGCGCTACGTGCAGGCGTCGCGCATGGGGGAGGTGTTGGCGGGGTTGGGGCTGGCCATCGTCGTGCTGGCGGGCATGGGCGTCCTGATCTGGAAGACCATACGGTGGGTCAACGAGAACGAGCTGCCCGATGGCCAGCCGGGCCCGGATGATTCCTGGAGGCCATGATCCCTCCCGAGCAGCATGACGCCGGCACCGGGGGCCTCGGACGCCCGCTGCGCGTCCCGGAGCCCATCGACGCGCCGTCTCGGCGTCGCCTGCCGCCGTTGCTTCGCAGGGCGTGGTACGGGCTGAACCAGGCGTTTCGCCGGCGCATCGCGCACACGGGGGTGACACCGGACCAGTTCACCGCGTTGCGCACGTTGCTGGAGGGCGATCCCGAGGGCCTGACCCAGCGGGAGCTGACGGCGTTGATGTCGTCGGACCCCAACACGGTGGCCTCGCTTTTGGAACGTATGGAGAGGTCAGGATGGGTGGAGCGTCGGCCGCATGAGACGGACCGGCGGGCCTACCGGATCCGGGTGCTGGCGTCGGGCGCGGCTCAATACGAGACGTGCCGGACGGTGGCAACGGCGTTGCAGGCGGAGGTGTTGGGGGCCTTGGAGCCCTCGGACCGGGAGGTGTTCCTGGGGCAACTGGCGCGGGTGGCGGACGCATGTCGGGCGGCCGCCGACGCGTCGCCCCGGACGACGCGCGGGTCATGAGCGTGCCACCGGTCATTCGGCAGGAGGTGGCTGCACCGCCCGTTTTGCCGGTCGGCGTGGACGGGGCGGCGGAGCCCGATCCGTCACGCCGCGCGCCGCGTTGGGGGTGGCTGGTGATGCTGGGGCTGATGGTGTCCTACATCGTGGCCATGACGGTGTTGGCGGGTCGTCACGCGGGCACGGGCCCCGCCATGAGCGGGACGGTGGGCGCGCTGATGCTGGAGTCGGGGGCGAGCCTGGGCTTGTTTGCGGGGTTGTTTGGGGTGGGGCTTGCCTGCGTGTGGCGGGGGCGCCGGGAGTTGTGGGGACAACGGCCGCACACCGTGTGGACATGGGCGTGGGGGACGTTGTGGTTCGTGGTGCTGCGCGTGGCGGCCGCGATGCCGGTGCTGGTGGTTGCCGTGGTGCTGCAATGGCAACATGGGCCCGCCGCGCTGGATAAGGTCAAGGCGCTGCGCCCCAAGATCGAGAGCCTGATGCCGCCGGAGTCGTTGGGCGACCCGCTGTATGCGTTGGCGTGCATGACGTGGATCAGCTTCGTGGTGGCCGGGCTGCGCGAGGAGTTGTGGCGGGCGGCCTTCCTCCGGGGCTTCCGGGCATTGCTGCCGCACGGTGGCGGCCCCGGCTGGGCGTGGGTGGGCGTGGGGGTGTCGTCGGTGCTCTTTGGGCTGGCGCACTTGCCGCAGGGCTGGATGGGGGTGGCGTTGACGACGGTGCTGGGGCTGGGATTGGGTGCGGTGCAGGTGGCGCGGCGCTCGACGTGGGAGGCCGTGGTCGCCCACGGGTTGGTGGACGCCTCGACGTTCTTCCTGTTGTTCGTGATCCAAAACCCGACGACGCGCGGATGGCTGCGGCTTCCCCCGGACTTCGCCCGCCAGGTGTTGGGCGGGTAGGGCTGGCGGCTTCGGTAGACGTTGCGGAGCGTCAGGCCGGAGGGTGCGGAGGGCTTGTGGAAGGGGCCGAGGACGGGTCGGTGAGGCTTCCTTGCAGGACCTGGAGGGCATCCAGTGCGGCGGCGCCCTCGGCCAGCTTCTTGCTGCGGCCGGAGCCGCGTCCCAGGAGGCGGCCGAGATGGTGGACCGTGCATTCGAACACGCGGTTGTGCTCGGGGCCGGTGACGGAGACGACGGCATAGCGCGGCGGCTCGGGCGACGACGCCTGCAGCAGTTCCTGGAGCTGGCCCTTCGGGTTCGAGACGTTGGGCACCACCTTGAGCGCGAGAAGGGTTTCCTTGAAAAGGCGGAGGACCACGTCCCGCGAACGGTCGTATCCGGCATCCATGAACACGGCCCCCATCACCGCCTCCAGCGCGTCGGCGACGGTCGAGGGACGGTTGCGTCCGCCGCTCGTTTCCTCGCCCCGGCTGAGGACGAGGTGGGAGCCCAGTTCCAAGGCATGCCCATGGCGCGCCAGCGTGGTGCGGTTGACAATCTGGGCGCGGGCCTGTGTCAGGGGCCCCTCCCCCAGCTCCGGGTAGCGCTCGTACAACCACGTCGTCACGACGAGCTGCAAGACGGCGTCGCCCAGGAACTCCAGGCGCTGGTTGTGGAGCTGCCCCGCGCCCTGCTCATGCGCGATGGATGGATGCGTGAGCGCCAGTCGCAGCAACGTGGCCTCGCGAAAGCGATGGCCCAACGCCGCTTCCAAGTCTTCAAGGGTCGGCATGACCTTCTCCAATCCGGGGCCGATGCCGATCGTGGAAGGACGTCAGCCCACACAGGTGACGCCCTTCCGCGGCCGGCTCCTCAGCCGTGCCAGTTCCACCGAACCAGCGCTGTTTGCATGATTTCTCCCAAAAAGTCCCGCCGCGTCCGCCTGCTTGATCGCCTTGGCAACGGGTGGGTCACCGTTGGAGTGCGGCGGATGACGTCGTGCACGATGCCGCCATTGAAACGTCGTGCCTCACGTGGGCGCGAGCGTTTTGATCTCGCTCGGCGCATTGAAAGGCTCCTCCACCACGTCAGCCGTTGCACCGGCCTCGGCGGCGGTGCCCGTCCCGGGCTCGGCGGGCAGCCCATGCTCCAGCAGCGTGGCCACGTCCCGCTGCACGGACGCCAGGTCCGCGAGGTCGAGGTTGGGGTCCGCCACGGCGAGGACGTCGCCCGACTTTGGATGCTCGTACAACGTCACCCGGCGGCCCGCGTCCGGCACGGTCCCCTTCACGCGCAGCAACCGCTTCCGCTCCAGCATTACGGCCAGAACGAAGGCCGCGCCCTCGTGCCGCGGATCCTTCCGGGCCAGCAACGCCCGCAGCAGCGCCTCCGCGTCGTCCCTCCGAATGGCCTCCGGCGGGCGTGCCGGCGGAGCCTCGTACGTCGTCATCCAATGCGAGACAAACCCCGGCCGCGCGAGAATCTCCGCCGAACGCTCCTTCCAGGCGGCAGCCGACACGTCGATGCGCTCCAAACCCTCCCGCGTCTGCAGCAACGCGGTGTGAAACGCCTCGCCGTCCGCAAAGGCCTTGCCCGTCGCCTGGCAGGCGTGCGCGCGTGCTTGGATGTTCCACTCCATCATGGTTCGTGTTCCGTCCCACCAGTTGAAGCCATGAACGCTCCGCCCGGCAACCGGGTTTTCCATGCGCCGGCCCGTCGCGGTGCAGCCCCGGGGGAGGCGGGGTGCGGGGTGCGGCCAAGAACGTCGTGGCTGGCTCAACGCCGGGAGCGCGGCCGTCCCCGGCCGCCGATCCATCCTCCCGCCTTGCGGGACCGGTTCGCTTCCCGCTTCCCGCTCCCATGCCACCCCCAACTTCGGGATGCACGGTCGGCGTCGGCCCGGCTCCCTTCGGGCTTCCCACGCGATGCCCGGGGCGCAATCGTTGGACGTTCCATGCGGGCGCGAAACATCCTCAAGTCTGGCACGGTCGTGCGGGCGGTCGCGCTCGCGTGCCTGGGTTGGGTGTGCGCCAGCGCATGGGCAGAAGGCGATGTCGCCCCGCGCCATTGGGCCTTCGAGCCGCTTCCTCCGCCTGCGGCGTCCGTGACGGCGTCGGTCATCGACGCGCACCATGCCTCGGCCTTGCGGCACGCCGGGCTCGCCCCGTCGGGCGAGGCTCCGCGCGCCGCCTGGCTGCGCCGTGCCACGTTCCTCGTCACCGGCCTGCCGCCGACGGCCCAGGAGGTCGAGGCGTTTGAATCCGACGCCCGCCCGGGCGCATGGGAGCGCGTCGTGGACCGCTTGCTGGCGTCCCCTCGGCATGGGGAACGCTGGGCCAAGGCATGGCTGGACGCCTGCGGCTACGCGGATTCCAATGGCTACTTCAACGCCGACTCCGACCGTCCCCTCGCCCACCGGTACCGCGACTACGTGATCCGTTCGATCAACGCCAACAAGCCGTTCGACCAGTTCGTGCGCGAGCAACTGGCCGGCGACGAGCTTTCGGGATGGCGCCCGGGCCGGCCGGCGACGCCGGAGGTCATCGACTTGCTCGTCGCCACCCACTTCCTCCGCAACGGGCAGGACGGCTCCGGCGAGAGCGATGGCAACCCCGACGAGGTCCGCGTGGACCGCTACTACGCGCTCGAGTCGGCCGTCCAGGTGGTGGGGACGAGCCTGCTGGGCCTGACGTTCCAATGCGCCAAGTGCCATGACCACAAGTTCGAGCCGTTGACCCAGCGCGAGTACTACGGGCTCCAGGCGTTCCTGTACCCGGCCTTTGACATCGGCAACTGGAAGAAGCCCAACGACCGTGTCGTGCACGTGCCGTTGCCGGGCGAGCACGAGGCCTGGAAGGAACGCGAGGCGGCGCTCGACCACGAGCTGGCCGCCGCCCGCGCCGCCCTGCGCGACTGGTCCAGGAAGCATCGCCCGGCCGGGCGCGTCCTGTTCACGGACGCCTTCGACACCGGGCTACCCTTGGCGTCGCGCTGGTCCAACACGGCCCCCGGCGACGACGCGCCGGGAGGGAGGCCCGCCGTGCGATTGGATTCGGAGGCGGCGCCCGGGGCGTTCGCTCGGGACGGGCGCCTGCACGTCGTCGAGGGCGGCGGCGGCGGCGACCGCTGGATCTGCACCCAGGCGTCGTTCGACTGGCGACCCGTCCAGCCGGGCGCATGGATCCAGGCAACCTTCGACCTCGTCGCGGACCGGCTTTCCGACAAGGGCATGAAGGCCGAGCGCGTCGGGTACTTCATCGCTGCCCAGGATTTCCACGACAATGGGCCCGTCCCCGGCGGGAACATCCTCATTGATGGCCACCCGGGCGGCGCGTCCGTCGTGGACGTGGACTATCCGGGCGCGGACATGCGCCAGGCGGGCCGCATCGGGTCCACGGGCTACCAACCCGGCCGCAACCACGGCGTGCGCGTCACGCGGCGCGCGGATGGCAAGCTCGACCTGGAACACCTCGTCGATGGAGCGGTCGATGGCGCGGCGCTCGTGCTCCAGGACGCCGACCTGCCGCCGGGCGCGTTCGGGTTCGAGTACTGCTGCGGCCGGAGCTTCGTCGTGGACAACGTCGTCGTGGAGGCGGCGCCCAAGGACGACCCGGCGTGGGCCGCTGCCGACGAGGCGTATCGCAAGGAGCTGTCCGGGCGGAAGGCCGCGCTGGATGCGGTGGCGAAGGGCGTCGAGGCGCGGCGCACGCCCGAGCCCGGCCGCATCGCATGGACGACGGACTCCGGCCCGGAGGCGTCGCCGGTGCCGTTGCTGAAGCGGGGCAACCCGAAGACGCCGGGCGAGCCGGTGCCGCCGCGGATGCCCGCCGTGCTGGCGCGGGGGATGCAATCGGAGCCGAGGCGGACCGACGCCACGACGGGTCGTCGCCTCGCGTTGGCGAACGGGTTGTTCGTGCGGGGCTCCCCGCAGGAGGGCCTCGTGGCGCGCGTCGCGGCCAACCGTGTGTGGCAGCACTACTTCGGCGCTGGCCTTGTCTCGACGCCCGAGAACCTCGGCGTGAGCGGCGCACGGCCCTCGAACCCCGCCTTGATGGAAGCGCTTGCGGCGCGGATGGCGTCGGGCTGGGACATGAAGGGCCTGCATCGCGACATCCTGCTGAGCGCCGCGTTCCGCCAAGCCAGCGCGCCGCGCGAGGAGGGGCTGCGCATCGACCCGTCGAACCGGCTGTTGTGGCGGTTCCCGTTGCGACGCCTCGACGCGGAGTCCATCCGGGACGGCATGTTGGCGGTGGCGGGCGTGCTGGATGGCAAGGCGTCGGGGCCCTACGTGCCCACGCCCCGCGCGCCGGACGGCGAGGTGGCCCCCGACGAGTCGCAGCCCGGCGGCCTGGCGCGGGCGATCTTCCTGCAATCGCGCCGGACCCAGGTGCCCACGTTCCTCCAGACGTTTGACGCGCCGTCCATCGTGTTCACGTGCACGCGGCGCGCGACGACGACCATGCCGCTGCAGTCCCTGGCGCAGTTGAACTCCGCGTTTTGCGTGCGCCGCGGCCGCGACATGGCCGCCTGGCTGAAGCGCGAGGCGCCGGACTCCGCACGCCGCATGGAGGCGGCGTTCGTGCGCGCATTCGGCCGTCGGCCGACGCCGGAGGAACGGGCGGCGGCCGGGTCGTTCCTGGCCGGGCAGTCGGCATTGCGGGGCGACGACGGCGCATGGGCGGACCTGTGCCAGTCGTTGCTGGCGTCGAACGCGTTCCTGTATCTCGAATGAATCCGAACCAGCGGGGCATGGCGCGCCGGGCCTTCCTGGCGAGGACGGCGGGCGGCCTGGGCTCGTTGGCGATGGCCGACCTGCTCGGACGCCAGCGCGCGATGGCGTCGGCGGGGCATCCCATGCCGGGCGCGGGGCATGGGATGGAGGCGGGGCTGCCGTCGCATCGCCCCAGGGCGCGGGCCGTGATCAGCCTGTTCCAGCATGGCGGGCCGAGCCAGATGGACCTGTTCGACCCGAAGCCCGCGTTGAACCAATGGAGCGGCAAGCCGTACCCGGGCGGGGACCTGGAGGTTCACTTCGACAAGCAGGCAGGCAACGTGCTGGGCGCGCCGTACCAGTTCCGAAGGCACGGCCGCTGCGGCATGGAATTGTCGGAGCTGCTGCCCCACACGGGGACGATCGCGGATGACATCCTGCTGGTCCGCTCGATGACGACGGGGTCGGTAGATCATGAGTCCGCCCTGCGGATCATGCACACGGGGCGGTTCCTGGCGGGGTTGCCCACGCTGGGGTCGTGGCTGCTGTACGGGCTGGGGACGGAGAACGCGAACCTGCCATCCTACGTGGTGCTGTCCGACCCCGGCGGCCTTCCGGTGGATGGCGAGCGCAACTGGTCCTCGGGCTTCCTCCCGGCCATGTACCAAGGCACGGCCTTCCGCAGCGGGCCGTCGCCGGTGTTCCACCTGGGGACGCCCAAGGAGCTGGAGGGGCGCGCCCGGTCCCGGCAACTGGAGCTGCTGGCACGGCTGAACCGGGCGCATGCAGCGGCCCATCCCGACGACACCGAGCTGGCGGCGCGCATCAGCAACTTCGAGACGGCGGCCCGCATGCAGTCGGCGGTGCCCGAGGTGCTCGACCTGTCGGGCGAGAGCGCAGCAACGCGGAGAATGTACGGGTTGGACAACCCCGTGACGGCGGAATACGGGCGTCGCTGCCTGCTGGCGCGGCGGCTCGTCGAGCGCGGCGTGCGCTTCGTGCAGTTGTTCCTCAACGGCCAGCCCTGGGACACGCACGACAAGAACGCCGAGCGGCTGAAGGGCCTGTGCGCGGCGTCGGACCAACCCAGCGCCGCGCTGGTCCAGGACCTCAAGGCCCGCGGCCTGCTCGACTCCACCGTCGTCCTGTGGACGGGCGAGTTCGGGCGGCTGCCCATCTCGCAGGGGACGGACGGGCGCGACCACAACCGCCACGCGTTTTCGTTGTGGGTGGCGGGCGGCGGGTTTCGCGGCGGACACGTGCATGGGGCCACGGACGAGTTCGGGTACCGCTCCGTCCAGGACGTGGTGAGCGTCCACGACTTCCACGCCACGCTGCTGCATGCACTGGGCATCGACCATCGGCGGCTGCACTTCCCCCACGAGGGCCGGGACGCAAGCCTGACGGACGCGGAGGTGACGGGCGCGAAGGTGGTGCCGGGGTTGTTGGCGTGAGGCCGGGAAGGCGGCGACGCCCCGAAATCCACGCTGGGCATTCCGGTCCAATTCGCGCAGCGTCCGCCCTGTGCCGAGGGCCGTCCAAGCCTCCGAGGGAGGCGACGTGCGTCCACCGTCGTTCGAGGATGCCATCCAAAGGTTGGAGGAGATCGTCGAGTTGATGGAGACGGGCGAGCTGCCGCTTGAGTCGCTGTTGCAGCGGTTCGAGGAGGGCTCGCGCCTGCTCCGGTCCTGCCAGCAACGCCTGGCGGAGGCCGAGCTGAAGATCCAGAGGCTGGAAAAGGACCTCGCGGGCGATCCCGTCGCCCGGCCGATGGACGAGGAGGACCTGGGCACGGACACGACAACGACATGAGCCGATACCTCGACATGGTGGACTCGCCCGCGCACGTGAAGAAGCTCACGGCGGACCAACTCACGGACCTCGCCTCCGAGATCCGCACGGAACTGATTGAAGGCCTCGCCAAGAACGGCGGCCACCTGGGGCCCAACCTCGGCGTCGTCGAGCTCACCGTGGCCCTTCACCGGTGCTTCGAGACGCCCCGCGACAAGTTCGTGTGGGACGTCAGCCACCAGGTGTACGTGCACAAGTTGCTCACGGGCCGGAAAAGCCGCTTCCGCACGATCCGGACCACGGACGGTCTCAACGGGTTCGCGCTGCGGACGGAGAGCGAGCACGACTGCTACGGAGCCGGCCACGCGGGCACCGCCATCTCCGCCGCCCTGGGCATGTGCGCCTCGCGGGACCAGCGGGGCTCGGGCGAGCATGTCGTGTGCATCTTCGGCGACGCCGCCCTGACCAACGGCGTCTCCTTCGAGGGCCTCAACAACATCTCCTGCACCACCAAGCGCTTCATCGGGATCCTCAACGACAACGAGTGGAGCATCGCCAAGAACGTCGGGGCCATCGCCACCTACCTCGGCAGGCTCACCGCAAGCCCCCGCTACAACCGCCTCGCGAAGGAGATGACGTCGTGGCTGCGCCGCCTGCCCAAGGGCGAGCAGGTCTCCATGCTCGGTGCCAAGGCGGAGGAGGCCCTCAAGGGCATCCTCGCCAGCATCTCGCTCGAGCACGCCCCCGCCGCCGACTCCGACGGACGCGGCGGCCACGGCTCGGCCATGTTGTTCGAGGAGTTCGGCCTCCGCTACATCGGCCCCATTGACGGCCACAACCTCCCGCTGCTCATCAGCACGCTGGAGTTCGCCAAGACCTGCAACGAGCCCGTCGTCATCCATGTCCTGACCCAGAAGGGACGCGGGTTCGAGGCGGCGCTGAAGTTCCCCGAGAAGTTCCATGGCCTGGGGCCGTACGACGTCCAGACCGGCCAGCCCACCCCCGCCAAGGCCGGGTCGCCCCCCATGTGGCAGGAGGTCTTCGGGCGCACGATGGTCAAGCTCTGCGGCCAAAACAAAAACGTCGTGGGCATCACCGCCGCCATGCCCTCCGGCACCAGCCTCAAGCTCCTGGAACAGGCGTTGCCCGGGCAGTACTACGACGTCGGCATCGCGGAGGAGCACGCCGTCATCTTCGCGGCCGGCATGGCCACCATGGGCATGAAGCCCGTGGTCGCCATCTATAGCACGTTCCTCCAGCGCGCCTACGACTGCATCCACCACGACGTCTGCCTCCAGGATCTCCCCGTCATCTTCTGCATGGACCGGGCCGGGCTCTCCGCCAACGACGGCCCCACCCACCACGGGCTCTTTGACATCGCGTACCTGCGTTGCCTCCCCAACGTCGTGGGCATGGCGCCCAAGGACGAGGACGAGCTCCAGGACATGATGTTCACCGCCACGCTCCAGAAGCATCCCACGTTCATCCGCTACCCGCGCGGCAACGCCGAGGGCGTCCCCATCAAGGACGTTCCCGGCGTCCTCGAGATCGGCAAGGCCGAGGTCCTCCGGCCCTTCTCCAACAACGGCGGCCGCAAGGTCGCCCTCTTCGGGCTCGGCAACATGGTGTCCGTCGCCCGAAAGGCAGCCGCCGAGCTGGAGAAGGAAGGGTGCGACGTCGCCCTCATCAACCCGCGCTTCTTCAAGCCCATCGA
>JBJSZF010000685.1:0-2669 GCA_046090125.1 Verrucomicrobiota bacterium | reverse complement strand
GCTGAATCGCCGGCTGCGAGGATGGTACGGATACTTCCAAGGGGGAGTCCGTAACGTCTATGCGCGCCTGGACGAATGGCTGCGGATGCGGCTTCGGAGCCTCCTGCGATGGCGGGTGGGCCGAGAGGGCCGTGGACGTGGTCGCGACCATCAACGCTATCCCAATGCCTACTTCGCGGAGTTGGGGCTCTTGTCCCTGCACGAACGAGCCACGACCGAGCGCACCAGTCCCGCCGCACGCGGGTGACACACCAACCGGAGAGCCGGATGCGGGAGATCCGCCCGTCCGGTTCGGAGGGAGGGGTGGGGCGAAAGCCCCATCCCTACCCCTATCAGCGACCATCGGCCGCTCCCCACTTCCCGCTTCCCGCTTCCCGTCGCGTTCGGTGCCCAACTTGGTCCTTGGAAGCCCCCGGTGGCCGCCGATACGCTCCGCCCTTCGTTCATGCGGCACAGCGCGGCGGCGTGGACTTAATCAGAGATGGCTAACGTAATTTTGGTCGGCGCCCAATGGGGCGACGAGGGCAAGGGCAAGATCATCGACGTCCTGACGGAGCAGGCCGACATCGTGGTCCGCACCCAGGGCGGCAACAACGCGGGGCACACCGTCTTCGTCGGGCCCAGCAAGTACGTCCTGCACCTCATCCCCTCGGGCATCCTGCGTCCCAACAAGGTATGCGTGGTGGGCAACGGGGTCGTGCTCGACCCGGTGGGGCTTGTGCACGAGATCGACGGCCTCGCCAAGCTGGGCGTGGAGGTCACGCCCAAGAACCTGGTGGTGTCGGAGACGGCGCACGTGGTGTTCCCGTGGCATCGCGAGCTGGACGGCCAGCGCGAGGTCCGCAAGGGCAACCGCAAGATCGGGACCACCAAGCGCGGCATCGGTCCGACGTACGGCGACAAGGCGGCGCGGGTGGGGCTGCGGGTGATCGACCTGATCAACGCGGCGCGGTTCCCGGCCCGGTTCCGGGAGCGGCTGGACGAGAACAACGAGATCCTGCGCGCGTTGGGCGCCCAGCCCATCGACCACGACACGGTCTTGGTGGACTACACGCGCTGCGCGGACCGGCTGCGGCCGTTCGTGGCGAACACGGTGGTGATGCTGCACGAGGCCACGCGGCGCGGGGCCAACATCCTGTTCGAGGGTGCCCAGGGCACGTTCCTGGACATCGACCACGGGACGTATCCCTACGTGACGTCCTCCAACACGACGGCCGGCGGCGCCTCCACCGGGTCGGGCGTGCCGCCCAACCGCATGGACCGCGTCATGGGCGTCATGAAGGCCTACACGACGCGCGTGGGCGAGGGGCCGCTGCCGTCGGAGAACGCGGAGATCAGCGACCTGCTGCACGGGATGGGACGCGAGTTTGGGGCGACGACGGGCCGCATGCGTCGCTGTGGCTGGTTTGACGCCGTCGCCACGCGTCACGCCGCCATGGTCAACGGCATCGACGAGCTGGCGATCACCAACGTCGATGGGCTCGACTCGCTGAAGGCCATCCCCGTGTGCACCGCCTACCGCGTGGACGGCCACGTGCTGCGGCACATCCCGTCGGACGCCGAGGTCCTCGCGCGGTGCGAGCCCATCCTGGAGGAGTTCCCGGGCTGGAACACGCCGACCGATGGCATCCGGCGCTGGGAGGACCTGCCGGTGAACTGCCGCCATTACCTGCTGAGCATCGCCCAGATGACCGGCGCGCGCCTGTCCATCGCGTCGGTGGGTCCGGCGCGCGAGCAGACGATGTTCCTCTAGCCGCCATGAGCGCCGAGCCCCGCCTGAGCCCCCAGGCGCTCGCCAACCTTCCCCAGCACGTGGCCATCATCATGGATGGCAACGGGCGCTGGGCGAAGCAGCGGGGGCTGCCGCGGGTCGAGGGGCATCGCAACGGCGTCGAGTCGGTGCGTGCCATCGTGCGGGCGGCGGGGGAGGCGGGGGTGAAGTACCTCACGCTGTACGCCTTCTCGGTGGAGAACTGGAACCGGCCGAAGGACGAGGTGGACACGCTGATGAAGTACCTCGCGCGGTTCCTCAAGAACGAGATCGGCGAGCTCAACCGCAACAACGTGCGCCTGGAGGCCATCGGCCAGATCTGGCGCTTGCCGGAGGCCGTCCAGGAACAGCTCGCCAAGACCCAGGCGGCCCTCGCGCGCAACAACGGCCTCACCCTCGTCCTCGCCCTCAGCTATGGCGGCCGCACCGAGATCGTCGAGGCCGCCCGCGCCCTCGCGGCCCGCGCCAAGGAGGGCTCGCTGGATCCCGCCGAGATCAACGAGCGCGTCGTCTCCGAGAACCTGTACACGCGCCACTTCCCGGACCCGGACCTCCTCGTGCGCACCAGCGGCGAGATGCGCCTCAGCAACTTCCTGCTGTGGCAGGTCAGCTACGCGGAGCTGGTGGTCACGCAGGTCCTTTGGCCCGACTTCCGCAAGCCGCACCTGTTCGAGGCCATCGAGGAATACGCGCGTCGCCATCGCCGCTTCGGGGGCGTCTGACGCAGGGTGGATCCAGCGGCGCGGGGGGATGGGAGCCCACGGAAGGGGGTAGCAAGACCGCCTCGGTCTTGACCGGTGCGTACGACGCGGTTGCGAGGATGCGTTGGGTTACAGCGCCGGGACGGCGCTGCCACGGGCTTGGGGGGCTTGCCCAGCGCCGAGACGGCGCTGCCACG
>JBJSZF010000684.1:0-1260 GCA_046090125.1 Verrucomicrobiota bacterium | reverse complement strand
GCCAAGGTGTTGTCCGGCGAGATTCCGGGGTCGCGCACGATACGCGGGATGTCGGACGACGACGTGGTGGAGCGATTGACCGCCGCGCGTGGCGTGGGGCGATGGACGGTGGAGATGTTGCTGATGTTCCAGTTGGGCCGGCCCGACGTGCTCCCGGCCGATGACTACGGCGTCCGGACCGGCTTTCGGTTGGCCTACGGGCGGGAGGATCTGCCGCGTCCCCGTGAACTCCTCGCGTATGGCGAGCGCTGGCGACCCCACCGGACCGTGGCTGCGTGGTATCTGTGGCGGGCCGTGGACATGGCCCGATAGGCCCCGCGCTGGCGGCGGGCACCCGGGCCGAACGTGCCAAGAACGCCGGCCGAACTTGTCCGCGCCCGGACCGTTTTGCGGACGCCATGCATCCGCCGCATTGCGGCAACTTCTGCGCCGTTTCGTGACGGAATCGTCACGAACCGGCCCAAAACCCGACACGCGCCCCGGACAGTCTGGGCGCCGATGAATCGCTCGGCTCGCCTCCTCCTCGTCCCCGGCTTGGTTGCCGTCGCGCTCCTCGCCGGGTGCGCTGCCTCGTCCGCCCGCCTCAATCGCATCAGCCCCGGCATGACCCGCGAGGAGGTGGTCTCCGCGCTGGGAACGCCCCACGCGATCACCGCCCATGGCGGCGTTGAGTACCTCACGTACAACCTGCTCAACAAGGGCGTCGGCGACATGAAGGAATACGCCGTGAAGGTCGTCGCGGGACGGGTGGAGTCGTTTGGCGAGAAGACGGACTTCGGTCCGCAGCTTCTCTCGACCAACGCGCCGGGCGGCCGCTAGGCCGACGGACGTTGCCGAACCCGGATGGAAAGAGTCGCGCCCATGACACCCATGCTTGCCAACGCCCTGACGTTCGCCTTCGAGAAGGCCACGCTCGAGGGCAAGATCACCATCGGCTCCCTGATCGTCGTCTCGATGATTAGCTGGACGGTCATCATCACCAAGGGCCTCCAGCTCATGAAGGCGCGGGGGATGTCCAAGAAGTTCTACCAGGCCTACCGCGCCACGAAGGACCCGCTCGAGTTGATGCGGGCCGGCAAGGAATTTGCAGGCGCGCCCGCCTACGAGGTGTACGCCACGGGCATGGAGGAGCTGGAATATCACCTCAAGAACAACCCCGTCCGAGCCAAGGGCGAGACGCGCATCAGCCAGGAGTCGTTCTCCAGCGTGCAGGTGGCCCTCGAGCGCGGCGTCTCGGCGGAGGCCATCGCGCTGGAGAAG
>JBJSZF010000683.1:0-1771 GCA_046090125.1 Verrucomicrobiota bacterium | reverse complement strand
CCCAGGCAATGCCAAGACCTTTGCGCTGTCCGATGGTATAGCGATGCAAACCGGCGTGACGCCCAACCACACGGCCATCGGTTGTCACAATTTCTCCGGGCGATGCAACAATGCCATTGGCTTCAAGAAACCTGACATAGTCGTTGTCGGGAATGAAGCATATTTCCTTCTCCGCGCCGCGCGCCCACCACACCTCCGGCGCATTGACGCGAACCTCCTGCCGACGCCCGCCCGAGGTCACCGTCAGAGCAAACACCCCGGGCGAAGCTTCCGGAGGAACAACGACCTTCAACGCATGACGACGCGGCTGCAGCACCGTCCAGGCCGTTGCGCTCGGACCGGCGGCCGGTCCTGGGTCACCGCCTGGCAACCCGGCCGCCGCATCATCCAGCCGTCGTCCCTCGACCGTCGCCTGTTCCAACCCATCGCCATACAGCAGGACGGACTGGCCCGGCCGCACCGGTTGCGAGTGCCAGATCACCAGGTCCGCCGCCCGGCCCTCAGGCCCGATGACGGCCCACAACCCCGCGAAGACCCACCCCAGAACCCGCCTTGCGGCGCCACGACGACCAAGAAGTGCAATGCGCATGGAGGAAATCCTCCCTCGACGCTACTCCGGTCCGCCTTCGGACGTCATGGACTTTGATCCGGGCGGCGGCACCTTGTCAGCGCCTGCGTGAAATCCCGGCACAACTGCCGATTTGAAAATGCGGTGGAAACTGGAAGGCCCGGAGGCCCGTGGTCGGCCTGGAGACTGGCAGCCTGGTACGCCTGATCGTGTCGGCTGGCGCGGCTCGTGTGCGCATCGCAGGTAGGAGGAAGAAGGACGGACGTCGATGGGTGAAGGAGACGCCCAAATCAACCTCGATTCCACCGGTATTTCAGATCGGCAAAACCAACCCATTGGGGAATGGAACTGACAGCAGTGTCAGCAGTGCAGGCGATGCCGGGGAGATCCAGCGGCTGAGCTGGCAGGAATTGTTCTATTGTAGTGTCTCAGAAGTGTTTGCACTAACATTCGCCTCTCGTGCCAAGGCGGCGCGGGCTCGAAGGATCTTATCCAGGATGCTGGCCCCATCCGCACGCCACGCGTATCGCTGGGGCTTGAGATTGCGCTCAGCCAGGTAGGCCCAGATGGCTTCCACCAACTGATTCACACTCGAGAAACTGCCCGGCAGGACCACGTCCTGGCTCAGGTCGCGAAAGAAACGTTCCACCAAGTTGAGCCATGAGGCACTGGTCGGCGTGAAATGAAGACGAAACCGGGGCCGGGCCGCCAGCCACCGCAGGACCCTGGGGTGCTGGTGCGTCGCATCGTTGTCCAGGACGAGGTGGACATCGACGTCGGCTGGCACGTCGGCCTCGATGGCCTTGAGGAACTTCAGCCACTCCTGGTGACGATGACGGGGCGCCCGTTGCGCCAACACTTTGCCGTTGAGGTAGTTCAACGCCGCAAAAAGGGTCACGGTCCCATGCCGGTAGTCGTCGTGGGTTCGCGTGGCGATGTGCCCCTGCCCCAGCGGGAGTCCGGGTTGGGTCCGCTCCAGGGCCTGGCATTGGCTTTTCTCGTCACAGCACAGGATCACCGCCCTCGCGGGCGGGTTCAGATACAGGCCCACGACGTCCCAGAACTTGGCCTCGAAGTGGGGGTCGTTGGAGAGCTTGAAGGTTCGGGTGCGGTGGGGCTTGAGGTCATTGGCGGCCCACAGGCGCTGGACGGAGGCCGCCGACATGCCGCTGTGCCGGGCCATCGTTCGGCAGCTCCAACGAG
>JBJSZF010000682.1:0-17885 GCA_046090125.1 Verrucomicrobiota bacterium | reverse complement strand
TCGTCGAGGACACCGCCCTCCTCCGGGAAACCTTCGCAAGTTTGCTCGCCCGGGTGCCCGGCCATTCCCTGATTGCGACGTATGCGTCGGCCGAGGACGCCTTGGCGGGGCTTCAACCCGGGATGGCAGACTTGCTGGTGGCCGACCTCGACTTGCCCGGCCAATCCGGCGTCGAACTGATTGCCCGCGTGCAAGGCCAGCCCCTCGCCCTCCAAGCCGTCGTGTGGACGGTCTATGATGGCGACCACGCCGTGTATGCGGCGATCAAGGCCGGGGCCATCGGTTACTTGCTCAAGTCCCTGAGCCTGCGCGAGCTTCAAGCCGCCTTGCGAGAGATCGAGGAGGGCGGGGCGCCCATCAGCCCACGCATCGCCCGTCGTCTGCTCCGTGATCTCGCGGCACCCGACTCGGCGTCGGGGTCCGACGCGGACACTGGATCCCAGGGGTTGTCGATCCGCGAGCGCGCCGTGCTGCGCTTCATCGCGGACGGGCATTGCCGTAAGGAGATCGCGGACGCCCTCGGCGTCAGCATCAACACGGTGCACTCGCACGTGAAGCGCGTGTATCGCAAGCTTCAGGTCACGGGCCGCAACGACGCCATCCACCGGGCCCGCCAGCTCGGCATCCTCGCCGGTCGATAGCACGGGTCCTCCGTCCCGGCGTCGGCGGATTCCCCGTTCCGGCCGGGCGCCGGGACACGACGTGGGGAGCCCACGTGGCGGTTGTCCTTGGCCCGGACCCTGCTTTCCCCTGGGCAGGGCCTCGCCTCCGGGCCTTTCCTTGATGAAGTCGCCAATCGACAGCCGCCAGCTTCATGCGTTTTTCACGCTCGCCCGCACGGGCAGCTTCACGCAATCGGCCCGCGAGCTGTTCCTCACGCAGTCCGCCGTCAGCCATTCCATCAAGGCGCTGGAAACGGACATGGGGTGTCGCCTTTTCGACAGGGTGGGCAAGACGGTGATGCTCACCCAGGCGGGCGAACAGCTTCTCCCCCATGCCGAGCGGGTCCTGCGCGAGATGGAGACGGCCCGGACGGGACTCCAAGGTCTGCGGCAATGGGGCTTTGGCCGCCTGCGCGTGGCGTCGCCGCCGCCCTTGGGTGATGCCCTCCTGCCCGGCGTCCTGGCGGAGGTGCGCCGGCGCGAGCCCAAGACTCTGATTCGCATTGAGGCCGTGGATGACCTGCATGCCACCGAGTTGCTGGAGCGGCGGTCTGTGGACCTGGTGATGGGACCCACGGGCAAGCCGGACGAACGTTTCGCCGTCGAGCCGTTGTTCCAGGAGGAATACCTGTTCGTGGTGCCGGCCGGACACCCGTGGGCGCGCATGGCGGCGGCGCCCCTGGATGGCATCGGGCCGCAGGCCGTCGTGGCACCCGGCCAGGGGACGGCCGTGTGGCGTTACATCGACGAGTTTTTCCGCGCGGATCTCATCTCCCTCAACGTCCAATGCGAGGCGGCCACGCCGGTCCAGGCGTTGGCGTTGGTGCGTGCGGGTTTGGGCGTGGCCTTGGTGCCATCGTGGGCTGCACCCAAGCCCGGGTTGGACCATGGGTTCGCCTCCGTTCCCCTCGGGCGTCGGCGTCTCCGTATCCCGTGGGTCATCACGCATTGGCGCGGGCGTCGGCTGTCCCTTCCGGAGTCGATCTTCATCGACGTTGCGCGGCAACAGGCCGCCGCCCTGTCTGGCGACCCGCCGGCCCGCAAGGGCCGGGCTGGGGGATAGGAGCGTCCCTCCATGGCCTGCGGCAGGCAGCGCGTTCGTTCCTGCCGACAGAGATGGGCCGGGCCGGCACCGTGGCTTGCCACGTGGCCAGCCCTTCGTTGGGCGATGGTGGGCCATCGCCTCGTTTGACAACGCGTGGCTGTTTGGGTGTTATCCAACAGTAGAACGAGGCCGCGCGCGGATGACTTCCACGCTTCATCTTCAGTTGGATCCCCGGTCCGGGGTGCCGTCCTACCGGCAGCTCATGGACCAGGTCCGCCACTACATCGCCTCGGGCACCCTGCGGCCCGGCGACCAGCTCCCCTCGATCCGAGAGCTGGCGTCCGTCCTCTCGGTCAACCCCACGACGGTCGTGCGCGTGTACACGGAGCTGGAGCGGGAGGGGACGCTGGAGATGCGGCATGGAAAGGGCGCGTTCGTCGCCGTGCGCGCTGCGTCGCCCCGGGGCAGCGAGTCCGAGCGCATCGAGGGACTTCGGCGGTCCGCCCGCCAGCTCGCGGTCGAGGCCGTCCAGGCAGGCGTGGATGCCCGGCGGTTGGCGCACTTGGTTTCGGAGGAGATGGAACGGCTGCAACCGGCGCGCCCGGCCCAGGATGACGAGCCCGTGCGCTTCCGCGTCGTGTCCGGAGGGAGGGCCTGACCGATGGGCGAGCCCGTCCTCCATGCGCGGGGCTTGGTGAAGACGTTTGGGGGCGTCGTGGCCCTGAACGGGCTCCACCTTCAAGTCGGGCGCGGGGAGGTGATGGCCTTGGTGGGCCGCAACGGCGCGGGCAAGACGACGGCGATGCGGATCTTGCTGGGATTGACCCGGGCCGACGCCGGGACGGCCCATATCCTCGGCAAGGACTGGTGGGAGGCCGGGGCCGCGGACCGGCAGCGGGTGGCCTATGTGTCGCAGCAAGGGCAGCCGCCGGGATGGATGACCCTGGGGGAGATGGGCCGCATGTCGGCCCGGTTTTTCGCGCGTTGGGACAGCGGGCTGGCGCGTGAACTGGCGGGGCGCTGGGAGGTTCCATGGAACAGGCCGTTGGGACGGCTTTCCGGGGGCCACCAGCGCCTCGCCGCATTGGCGTGGGCGCTGGCGACGCGCGCCGAGTTGTTGCTCTTGGACGAGCCGGCGGCCGGCCTGGACCCGGTGTCGCGGCGCGACGTGATGCGGGGCCTCGTGGACGCCCTGATGCGAACGGAGGGCTGCACGGTGTTGCTCAACACGCACGTGCTGGCGGACGTGGAGCGCCTCGCGACGCACGTGGCTGTCTTGCAACAGGGAAGCGTGGTGGCCACGGCCGCCGTCGAGGAATGGCAGCGCACCATGCGCCGCGTCCAGGTGGTCGTGCCCGGCCAGGAGGTGCCCCCCGGCCTCGAGGTGCCCGGGACCCTGCGCTCGCATCGTTCCGGCCCCGTGTTGACGGCGTTGGCCCGCGTCACCGACGACGCCCAGCTCGCCCCCGTCCGCGCGCTCCCGGGCGTTCGCGTCCACGTCTTCCCGCTCACCATGGAGGAATGGTTCGTCGCCTGGATGGAGCCCGGGGAGGCCCTGGCCAACCGAGGGCTGGAATTGTGACGTGACAACACCACGGGACGTTGGGAGACAAAGGCAGGTTATGAAGCGCGCGCAGCAGGTCTTGGGCTGGGTCACGGGCATTTTCATGGCGGCCGCCGCCGTCCATGCGGAGCCGGTCATCCGGGCCATCCGTCCCAAGGGAACCAACCTCGTCGTCACCGTCGCCGTCGATGACGCGGCACGACGCATCACGCTGGAGGGCCGTCCGCGACTGGGCCCGGGCGGTTGGTTGCCGCGGGCCACGCGCTGGGTCGCCGCGCGCGAGGGCGAGGTCACGCTGGAGGTGCCCATGACCAGCGAGGTCGAAGTCCTCCGCGTCCGCAGCGAGACCGAGCGCGACCTCCCCTTGCCCGCCAGCTTCTACGCCGACGCCAAGCCCTTCGACGGCCAACGCAGCGTGAGCACCAACCCGCCGGCCATCGCCACGCCCGACGTGCCCATCAACACCCTCGGGCCCGGCACGCCCAACGATTCCAAGCTCTCCGAGGGCGGCGGCGGGCGCGCCGTCGTGGAGTCCGACATCTGGCAGGTGTCCGGCTCGACGTTGTTCTTCTTCAACAACGTGCGTGGCCTCCAAGTGATTGACCTGGTCCAGGCCGACCAACCCGTGTTGCGCGGCACCTTGCCCATGGCGGCGCAAGGCGAGCAAATGTACCTCCTGCCCGCCTCCGCCCCGAACGAGTCCTGGCTCGCCCTCCTCGCCTCCGATGCCTGCGATGGCCAGACCGGTGGCGTCGTCCTTGTCCGCGTCACCGACCTGCAACCCACCGAGGTCGCCCGCATCCCCTACGACGGGCAGGTGCGCGAGAGCCGACTGGTGGGGAATGTCCTCTACATCGCCAGCCAACGCTGGGGCCCGGCTTCGGACCCCGCCGCCAACGGCATCTGGCGCGCCGAGACCGTCGTCCAATCCATCGACCTCGCCGACCCCCTCAAGCCCACGTCGCGCGTCGCCGCGATGATCCCGGCGGCCACGGACGCGATCCAGGCCACGGACCGGTTCCTGTTGGTGGCGACGTCCGGCCCCGCCACCGGCAAGGATGACCCCACCCAAATGCCGTGGATGCGCCCCGGCGTTCATGGCGTGACCGTGTTCGACATCTCGGACCCGACGGGCGTGGTCGTGCAGAAGGGGACGGCGTTGGTGCGGGGACGCGTGCAGGACAAGTTCAAGCTGGGCCTGTCGGGCGACACCTTGACGGCGATTTCCCTGCGTGACCCCGAGTTCCGCATCGTGACGCGCACGAACCGCGTGGTGCGAACCGTCGGCCCGAATGGCGAGCGGCTCGACCCGCCGGTCGTCGAGGAATTGGTGTACAACGACTATGTGCGGGTGACGACCTCGCAGACATGGCTGGAGACGTTCCGCATCGCGACGCCGGAGAAGCCGGAGCCCCTGGGCTCGTTGAAGGTGATCGAGGACGAGTCCTTGTTCGCGACCCGTTACGTGGGCAGCCGCGCCTACGTCGTCACCTTCCGCGTGATTGACCCGTTGTGGGTCATCGACCTTGCGGATCCCCGCAAGCCGGAGATCAAGGGCGAGCTGCAAATCCCCGGCTACTCCAGCTACCTCGAGCCCATCGGCAACGACCGCCTCATGGCCGTCGGCGTCGAGCAATCCCGGGCCACGGTCGCATTGTTTGACGTCCGCGACCCGGCCAAGCCCACGCAGTTGTCCAAGGTGTTCCTCGGCACGGGCTGGTCGTGGAGCGAGGCCAACAGCGACGAGAAGGCGTTCAAGTATCTGCCGGCGCTCGGCATGGCGCTGGTTCCATGGCAAGGCACCGAGAAGGACGCCTGGATCCAGGGCATGCAGATCGTGGACCTCGTCGGCGACACGCTCGTCAAGCGCGGCCTCGTCCGGCATTCCATGGCCGCCCGCAGGGCCACCGTCCTCGCGGACCGCGTCGTGTCGTTGTCCGGCCAGGAACTCCTGGTCGTGGACGCCACGGACCGCGACCAACCCGTGGTGAAGGCCGACCTCGACCTCTCTTTTCCGGCCGAGCGCGTGCGCGTCGAGGGCGACCGCCTGGATGTCGTCGGCACCGGGTCCGGCAAGGCCCCACGATTGTCTCGCGTCCGCGCCTCGGCTCCGGACGTGGCCATGGGGTCGCTGGAGTTGCTGCCGTTCCCTGTCGTGGGCATGGAACGTCTCGGGGCGACGCTGCACCTGCTGCAATTCGAGGCGGACACGTACCGGCAGGAACCCCGCGTGCTCACCAACGTCGTGGTCGGGGGCAAGGGCGACGCCGGTGGGTGGATCACCAATCATATCGTGTCCACCAACTGGGACACCGTCGTGATCCCGGGCCGGCTCCATGTCCTGGAGGTGGGCTTCGACGGGGACCAGCCCAAGTCGCTGGGCACGTCGAGCATCGAGCGGCCCGAGGGTTATGCCGGAGGCTCGATGAAGGCCTTCAAGGCAAGCACGGAGACCGTCGTGTGGGTCGAGTCCAGTGGCGGTGGATTCCTGCCATGGGTCAGGCCCGGGCTGGGTGGGATCGGCCTGTGGGATGGACCGGCGATCCTTCCGGGCCGGGGCGGCTGGTGGTGGGGTTGGCGCAACACGTTGGCGCTCGTCACGGAGGATGCCTCGACCCCGGGACGGCCGCGGCTGGCTGCCACCGTCGTGCTTGGCGGCCAGGAGGGCGTCTCCGGGTTTTCCAGCGTCCATGTCGCGGGCGGCAAGGTCCACGTGTCGCACCGGGAATGGATCGTGCGCGAGGAGGAAGGCCCGAAGGACCGCGATGGCAACCCGACGCGTTGGTGGACGACGGAGACGCGGCACGTGTTGGACGTAGTGGACGTCACGAACCCGTCGGAGCTCTTGCTGCGTAAGCCGCTGGGCCTGCCTGCCGAGCTCGCGGGCGTGTCGCACCAAGGGGCGTTGCTCTACACGACGGGCACCACGACGAATTCGTCCGCGGGCACGACGCAGTTGACGGCCTTGGCCTATGACGGCGTGGCGGTGGCGCCGGTAGCGGAGACGTCCGTGGGCGACGTGGCCGGGGCCCTGGTGCTGGAAGGCGGCCGCGTGGCCACGGTGGAGTCCACGGCCAAGGACGGTTCTGCGATCCAGATCGTCGCGTGGGCCTTGGGTGGCGATGGTCGCTGGAAACGGGTGGAAACGATCCCGTTGACGGGGTCATGGGCCACGTTGCACCGGCTGGGCGGACTGGTCCTTGCCGAAACCGGGTCGGGCATGGCCTTCCTGCGGCCGACGGACGCGGGCTTGGTATCGCTGGGAACAGGGCCGCGCCCATGCGGGTTCTGGGGCGACTGGGCCTCGGGCGACGCCGGCGCGGACGCCGTGGCGTGGTTGCCGCGGGGCGATTCCGGGCTGGTTCGGTTGGTCCCGATGGCCACGGGCGCGGGACGATGAAGCAACGGACCCAGCAGGGCGCAGGGGGTTGCGGGGCCGTCTGCGGGACCCGTTGCGGCCCTCGTTCGGCCTTCACCGTGGTGGAGTTGCTGACCGTGGTCGCAATCGTCGCCGTGCTGGCGACGCTCCTCGTCTCGGCCACGGCAGGAACCCGGCGTCGGTCCAACGAGGTGGTGTGCCGCAACAACCTGCGGCAGGTCGCCGTGGCCGTGGAACTGTACCAAGACGAGACCATGCGTCGGCCGCGGAGCCTCACGCGGCTCACGACGCGCCCGTCGTTGTTGCCCGGCCTCCAAGTGCTCGTCTGCCCTGGGGATCCTGCCGTCCGGAGCGGGACCGGCCCGGACGAACGCGCGTGCTGGGGCAATCGCGTGAATGGATCCCAGGAACCCCACGTGGGGCGCGTCGGGCAACCGGAGGAAGGCTCCTGGGAAGCCGAGGTGCGCGAGGTCTCGGAGCGCGTCGCATTTTCGTACCTGCATCCGTTGTCCTGGCGACGCGAGGCATGGCAACGCCTGCTTCAAGGGAAGGGCAGCCAGGTCGGGACCGTCGCCTGCCAGTTGCATGGCGTGCGTTCGCCCGCGCCGGGCCATCGGCCCTTCAACGAGTTCGAGGGCCAAACCCTCCGGGCGCAACGCGACGGGGCCGTCATCGGCCGGAAAATCTTCCGGGTCGAGCCCGCCTCCCAGGCTTTTGCCGCCCCGGGCCTTCCCACGCGTGCCTACGCCGCCCCCGTTTCCGGCGCATTGACCGTTCCCATCAACGACCACGACTACCCGTGGGAGTTCTATGCCGATCATCCCCCCGTCGGCCGATAGGGCCTCGTTGCCGGGACGGGACACGCTGGACGGCGCGGCGGCGGCCGGGCGGCCCGGTTGGCAGACAACGGCGTGGTGGGCCTGGGCGGAATGGATGGCGCATGGGCGGATGTTGCTGGGGTTTCTCGTGGGCTGGTTGGCGGTGGTGTGGTTCCTCCCGTTGGTCGCGCATCCGCTGTGGGTGCTGGCCCATGGCCTGGTGTACGCGATGGCGGCGGGGCCGGCGCTGGGCGGTGCCGACGTGCTCGGCGGCTGCGAGGAGTTCGCGTTTGCAGGCCCGCTGACGCGCGGCCAGCGCTACGTGGGACGGTTGTTGCTGGGGGGTGCCAGCGTCGTGGCCTTTACTGCCATGAGCGTCGTCGCCCTCGCGGGCAACTTGTCGGATGTCCTGCTGCGGGTGTTCGTGAGCAGCGTGCCCGCCGCGCTCGAACTGGAGCATTCGTTGACCTTGAATGGCCTCGTGTGGGCCGTGCCCGTGGCCGTGTTTGGGTTTGGGTTCGTGGGCGCGGCGCTCGCCCGGACGCGCGTCCAGGCCTTGCAGTCGTGGTTGTGGGGCGTGTTGGCGGCGCTGTCCGTGATTCGTGGCACGTTCTGGATGGAGGAGCTTCGATTTGGACGCCTCAACGGATGGTTCGCCGTCCCAGGCTTGTTGGGCATGACCGCCGGAGTCGTGTGGCTGGGGCTGGCCTTGTACCGGCGCAAGGAGGCAGGCACCGGGGTCGGCCCGTTGCGCATGCCGCCCGGGTGGTGGACGAGCCTCCTCACCGCCGGCCTGGCACTCGCGGCGGTGGGCATCCTCGGAACGTGGTTCGCACGCAACTTCACCCGGCTCACGGAATGACGCGGCGGTGCATCCCGAGGTTGTCCGTGGCCCCAAGAACGTCGTGCCGGGCTCCACGCTGGGAGCGCGGTCGTCCCCAGCCGCCCCTCCATGCTCCCACGTTGCGGGACCGGTCCGTACCACGCATCCCGCACCCTTGGCACCGACAACTCGACGCGGCTGTAGGCCGGGTCCCCTGACCCGGCGCCCCGGGCATGCGGCATCGCCATCGCCGCGTGAGGGCACGCGGCCTACTGCCCAACTGCCGTTTCTAGGTTGACACGCCTTCGGCGGCATCTGTACATACAATGTATTCACAATGAATGGGCGATGCCATGACGACGGGCGGTAAACCATGGACTTTGACTGGAACAACCCGTCGTTGGATGTCGCCGGTTCTTTGACGGTATCGGAGATCGAGGAGTCGTTTGAGGATCCGTTTGCGGTGAGGTTGCTGCCGGATTCGGCCCGTTTCGCGGTGCAGGCGCGGTACTTCAACCTGGGTCGTTCGGCGGCCGGGGTCGGGGTGTTCAGCGTGTATCGCACCAACGGGAAGGTGGCGCGGGTGATCGTGTCGCGTCGGTTCACCGAGCAGGAGGAGTACTTCTACCAGCGTCGGTTGAACCATGCGTTGGCAGGGTCATGAGGGAGGAAGAGGCCGCGCGCATGGAGACCGTCACGTCGTGGGAGGATGTCCCGTTGTTCGACGCCGAGCAGACCGAGGCGGCGTACTGGGCGGAGCATCAGGTGGACCTGCGGCTGATGGAGGGGGCTGCGACGGGGGCGTCGGACGGGGCGGAGTCGGTGACGATCACGCTTCGGATGGACCCGCGGATGTTGGCACGGATCAAGCGGCTCGCACGGGTGCGATACCTCAATTACCAGAGCATGATTAAGCAATGGTTGAGCGAGCGGATGGAGAAGGAAATGCGTGACCGATAGGCCGAAACATGGGCGAAATGCCCGTCCCGCCTGCACGAGATGAAATCGAGCGTATGCCATGACGGAAGGACCGGAAGCCGGGGCTTCACGTTGATCGAGTTGCTGGCCGTGATTGCCATCATGGGCATCCTGGCTGGATTGCTCGTGGGCTTGGCTCCCCAGGCGACGGCACGGATCCGCGAGAGCCGCACCAAGGCGGAGCTGGCGAAGCTGGTGTTGCTCATTGACGCCTACAAGGACAAGTACGGCGTCTATCCGCCGGACAACGTCACGGGCCGGTCGGCAGATGGCATGCCGGTGGTGAATGCGGCGTTGAACCCCCTGTTCTATGAGCTGACGGGCGTTGGGGTGGTGCGGCAGGGAGCGGGGGGATACTTCGTGCCAGTGGCGGACACGGACCGGCCGACGAACCGGCTGGACCCCGATACGCACGTGCGGGCGTTCTTCAACCGGGATGGCTTTGTGAACGCGGCGCCCACGAACCAGATGCGGCGCCTGTTCCGCGCGGACTTCAAGGATGCGCAGCACGCCGAGATCTCCGCGAACCCGGACATCGAGGTGTTGGTGGTGCCCGTTCCATGGCCGGCCAACGACCCCCGCAACCCGCCGCCCATCCCGGCCGCGCCTCGGGTCAACCCATGGCGGTACAACGCCAGCAACCCCGTCCACAACCCCGGCAGCTACGACCTGTGGGCCGAGATCGTCGTCAAGGGCCAGAAGCTGGTCATTGGCAACTGGAAGAACTGACGCATGGACGCCCCGGCAACGAGCCTGACTTCGAGCCTCCCCATTTCCCTGATTCCCGTGAAAAACATGAACCCACGAATCCAACGGCGCGGCGGCTTCACGTTGATTGAGCTGCTGGTGGTCATCGCCATCATCGCGATCCTGGCAAGCCTCACCCTCCCGGCTGTCGGGGCCGTCCAAAAGAACGCGCGTCGCAAGCAGGCCCAGGCTCAGATCGCCAACCTCGCCGGGGCCATCGGCCAGTACCAAACCAAGTACAGCCGCCTGCCTGCCTCCGCCCAGACCCGCGCCGCCGTCTCGGACGCCCGCCCCGACTTCATCTACGGTACGGTGCAGGACGGCGTTCAGGTGTTTTCCAGCAAGGGCAAGCAGGACTACGCCCAGGTGCGCAACCTGTCCGGCAACGCCTGGCAAATCTCCAACGCCGAGCTGCTCACGATCCTCCTGCGCGAGTCGCGCACGATCAACGGCCAGCTCATCAACAAGGGCAACGAGCTCAACCCGCAGCAGGAAATCTTCCTCACCGTCCGCTCGGAAACCGGCCGCAAGCCAGACCGCGTGGACGAGGTGGACGGCGTGTACCGCGACCCGTTCGGCTTCCCCTACATCGTCATCGTGGACCTCGACTACGACGGCCGCGTGCGGAATCCCTTCTTCGGCGCGCCGGGCGAGCGCGAGTTCCTGAACGTGCCGGTCGCGGTGTTCTCGCTCGGCACGGACGGCCAGGTGGACTTCACCAAGCCGGCGTCGGGCCAGACCGCCAAGGGCACGGTCAACGCCGACAACCTCTATAGCTGGAAGTGACGCGACGGCTCCGAGCCCCACGCACCACGGCCGAACCCGGCAAGCACCCATGACATCGACCTCCCACCCATCGAGGACGCGGCCCGAGGCGGCGTTCACGCTGATCGAGCTGCTGGTGGTGCTGGCGATCATCGGCGCGCTCATGGCGGTGTCGGTGCCGGCCTTCAAGGGCTTCGGCCAATCCAACGCCTTTACCGCGGGGCATCGCCAGTTGCTGGACGACCTGAAGCTCGCCCGGCAACTGGCCATCAAGAACCGGGCAACGGTCTTCATGGTGTTCGCGCCCACGAACGCGTGGGTCCACCAGGGGCCTTTGCAGGGGTTGGGCGGGCAGTTCGGGACGTTCCGCACGGAGGCGTTGACGAGCCTCACCAACGTGATTTTTGGACAGGGCGCGTCGTATGCCTTGTACACGCAGCGGCGCATGGGCGAGCAACCCGGCGTCGAGCGGCCCCGTTACCTCACGGAGTGGCGGCACCTTCCGGCCGGCGTGATCTTCCCGCGCGAGATGTACGCGGGCGCGGAGAACCCGGGCGGCCCGGCGTTGGCCCTTCGCCCGCATCGGCTGGGGCTCGCGCACGTTCCCTTCCCGTTGGTCTTCCCGGGTATCCGCCTGGCGGAGCACTACGACCGTCGGATCGGCAGCCCCTTCCAGATGTGGGAAGACCTCGACTCCGTGCCGTTGCTGCCGTTCATCGCGTTCGACCCGAGCGGGCGGGTGTCGGACCTGACGTATGCGAACCTGCGTGACGCCGTGGGCAACCCGGTGCCGCCGGGGTCGGACGTGGTGCTGGCGGTCGCACCGGGGTCGGTGTTGCTGCCGCGGTCGCCCAACGGCCAGTTGATGGCGGGCCCGGCCGACGTGGTGGAGGCACCGCGTTTTGGGTACACGAACGGGTTGATCCGGGTTTCCTACCTCACCGGCCGCGCGCGGCAGGTGAAGAACCTTCCCAAGTGAGGCGATGAAGACGCACGCGCGGAAACAAGACGGACGGGGGACGGCGGCGTTCACGCTCACGGAGCTGGCGCTGTGCATCGCGGTCATTGGGCTGGCGTTGACGGCGATCCTGGGCGTGCTGCCCTCCGGCCTCAACGTGCAGAAGGCCAACCGCGAGGACACGTTGGTGGCCCAGGACGCCCAGTTCCTGGCCGAGGCCATCCGGGGGGGAGCCCTCGGCATCCCGGACCTCACCAACCAAGTCGAGTTCATCGTCTGGCGGCGCACGGGCGCGGTGACCGGCGAGGAAACCTATCGCGGCCCGAACTACACCGATCCCCTGCCCGGGACGGTGATCCCGTTGACGGACTCGTGGCAGGTGCTGGCGCTCCTTTCGTTGCCTCGTTACGAGCGCACGCGGCAGGGCGTGGTGGAGAACTTCGTCCAGGCCCAGTTCCGGTCGTTTGGCGGGCCCTTCACGGAAAAGGCCTACCGCGGGGCGGGCGGCCTGCCGGACCCGGCGCGGCTGGCGACGGCGCTGCGCTACGTCGTCACGGTGGAAAACCTGTCCAACCTCACGACCAACCTGGCCTTGAACACCATGGGGGTGCCCGCCGCTCCCACGCGCCCCCCCATCGTCTTCGCAAGCCAGACCAACCTCGTGCAGTCGAACCTCTTCGCCCGCACGCAATACCAGCTCGAGCGGTCCTTGAACGAGCTGAGCCTGACGTTCCAATGGCCGGTCTTCCGCGTGGGCAATGATGTTCGCGTGGGCAACAGCCGGAAGACGTTCCGCACGCAGGTCATGGGCGAGCGACAGGTCCTCACCACCAACTTCATGGGCACGCTCCGGCCCGCCTACCGCTACGACGTCGGCCGCACCAACCAGCCCTCCATCCTCTTCTGAGCGACCCATGCGTGCCCATCCCCCCATTCCCCGCGCCGCGAACCGGGCCTTCTCGCTGGTCGAGTTGCTCGTCTCGGTGGGGCTTCTGAGCATCGTCATCCTGGCGTTGTACGCGATGTTCGACCAAACCCAGCGCGCGTTGCGGGGCTCGGTGGGGCAGGTGGACGTGTTGGAGGGGGCACGCTCCGCCATCGATCTGGTCCGGCGGGACCTGGAACAGGCGCGCCCGGCGGGCGTCCTGGACGGCCCGCACTTTGTCACGCGCGTCTCGGCCGCGCCTTCGTTGGTCCTGAACCAAACGTCCTTGTTCCAGGAACGGCAGCCCGTCTTGCAGGAGTTCTTCGGGATCCGTTCCGTCGCCGACCGCCAATGGACCGCCTTTGGCTACTTTATCGCGGACGAGTCCGACCCCACGCTGCGGACGCGGCCGCCCATCGGGACGTTGTACCGTTACGAGGATCGTGGCCCGGGCCAGCGCATCCCGGGCGAGGCCATCCTGACCAACTCGGCCAATCGCTTCATCGTGAGGGGCACGACGGCGTTGGCGACGTTGGAGGAGCACGTGCTGGCGCGCACGGGGGCCGGGGCGGGGATCGGCAGCATCATCCCGTATCGCACCAACGCCTCGCGCGTCCTGGACGGGGTCCTGAACTTCAAGGTGACCGCCTTCGACTCGGTCGGGCGCCCGTTCAACATCTTCTATCCCACCAACCAGCTCCCGGTGCGCCCGGCCAATGGCACCGTCCCGCCGGTCGGCCTGCGGCACCTCTCGGGCGGGCTCGTGACGGAGGCGTCGTTCACCGGGCCGTACATGCCGGCCTATGTCGAGGTGGAGGTCGATGCCCTGGAGCCGCGCCTGCTGGACCAATACCGCGCGCTCCCGGACAACCCCGCCATCCGCAACCGCTACATCACGAACAACCTCGCCCGGGTGCAAAGCTTCCGGCAACGCATCCCGCTGCGCTCCTTCATCCGATGAACCGATCCCATCAACGCGGCATCGCGCTCGTCATCACCCTGATCATGCTCTCGGTGGTGACCATCACCGCCGTGGCGTTCTTGGCGGTGACGCGCCAGGACCGTGCCTCGGTGGGGGCGGCGGTGGAGCAACTGGACGCGCGCAACGCGGCCGAGGTGGCGTTGCAACGGGCACAGGCCGAGGTCGTCGCCCGCATCCGCGCGGAGACCAACCGCCAGAACTTCGACCTGATGGTCTCCACGAACTGGACGACCCGCTTCCTCAACGTCGCCCAGCTCGACGCCCTGGCCTCCGGGGCGCTCAACCCGACGGACCCGACTCTCCTCCCCGCGCTCACGAACGCGACCACCTACGTCCATGCGGACGGCCGTCCGGTGTTCAACCTCAACAATGCGACGGACCTGCAGCGGTATCGCGCGTCCTTGATGAACCTCTACTACGACCCGCGGCCGCCCGTCTTCGTGCCCGTGGGCCGCAGCCCGCTGCTTGCGCCCGAGTTCCGCTTCTACTTGGACCTCAACCGCAACGGCGTGTACGACACCAACGGCCAGCAGCTGGTCGTCAACCAGCGCGGCCAGCCCCTTCGGCTCACCAACGACCTCGTGGGCGACCCCGAGTGGATCGGCATCCGCGAGCAACCCGGCCTTCCTCATTCCGGCACGAACCGCTTTGTCGCACGAATGGCCTACGTCGTGTTGCCGGCCGGCAAGACCCTCGACCTCAACTTCAACCACAACGAGGTCAAGTTCCGTCGGCCCGACCCCGCCCAGAGCGGCTTCGCCCGCAACCAAGGCGTGGGCGCATGGGAGGTGAACCTCGCGGCGTACCTGGCCGACCTGAACACCAACATCTGGGCTCCCCGCGCCGGGGCGAACTACATCTACCAGTACAACACCTTCCCGGGAGCCGCCTCGACCGGCATCGCTTTCCGGGACGCCGGCCTCCTTCTCAACGCCCGGCGCGGCTCCTACGTCAACACCACCGCGCCCGCCTACTACGGCAATTCCACCCCGTTCCCCAACGACCGCTACGACGGCTTCGCGAACGGCCCCATTCCCTCCACGCTGGCCGAGTTCCTCCGCCCGCAGTCGCTGACGGACTCCGACGCCGCGGGCATCGCATGGGCCGGGGCGGACAACAACCGGCAATGGACGGACATGACGGCGTTGCTGGATGGCGCGCTGGGGCAGGGGCTGGACCAGCGGTTGAACGGCCGGCGCGACTTCGTGGGCGGGGTGCTCAACAGCACGTATGACCGGAACACGTTTTATCGGTTGCTGGGCAGCCTGGGGACGGACACGGGCGACGGGCGGTTTGAGTCCGGGACCAACAAGGCCGGCATTTTCTATAGGCGCGCCAAGCTCAACCTCAACTACGCCAACCAAACCAATCCGAACCTCGACCTCGAGACGAGCGCCGACGTGAACAACTTCCGGGACTGGGCCCCGTTGCAGTGGTTCACCAACGCCGTCCATCGGCTGTTGCTGACGGAGTTCACCAACGGCCTGCCGGACGTCGAGCTGCTGGCGTCGCCGCGCACGTTCCACCTCGGGCATGGGCTGCCGGTGTTTGGCACCAACATCGTCCGCGGCGTCACCAACATCTATCGCTGGGACGCCCGCGTGCATCGCCTCGCCCAGGTGGCCGCCAACCTCTACGACGCCACCCATTACCAGTCTTCCGCGCGCCCGGGGTCGCCTCGCGCGGACATCCCCTCGACGTTCCGCCCCATCCTCTACCGGCAGGTGACGAACGGGCAGACGCTCGTGCGGTTGGCCGGGTTTGCCGAGGTGGTCAACGCCGGGGTGGTGTCCAGGCCGTGGCTGGACCTCGACGATCCAGTGCAGTTGAGGCGGTTGCCGGAGACGCCCATTGCGGCGGACATCCTTGCCAAGGGCCAGGACTTCAACTGCGTGGGCATCCCTTGGATCGTGGGCGCGAAGAAGGGCCTGCCCAACTTCCAGGAGGCGTTCTGGCAATCCCGGCTGCAAGTCACGCGGCGCCTGCGGATCACCAAGGCGACGGCCGAGACCGCCCTGGCCCGGACGAACGCCCGGCCCTGGGACGACGGCCGCTTCCAGACCCAGGTGCAGCATCGGTTCGACGTCCTCAACTCCATGGGCATGGAGGCGTGGAACTCCTACCAGACGCTCAGCAATGCCGCCGCTGTCCGCATCATTGCCACCAACTCCTACACCTTCTCGCTCGTCGATGAGGTCGGCCGCGTCCAGGTCATGCAGACGAACGGCGTAGCCTCCATCCCCGGCACCGTGATTGCGGCGGGCAAGTGGCGTCCCGGCGAGTACCTCGTCCCGCTCAACACCGGGTTTGGATCGAGCTTCATCTACGACCAGGTGCGGCGCGCGGCGTTCCCAGTCGGGCTTTCGGATGCCGGGTACGTGGCCGCCGAGGCGCCGTTGCCCCGGCTGACGCTCGCCTACACCAACCGGCTCACCTACGTGCTCGTGGACCAGGCCTCCGGGCGCGTCCTCGACTTCGTCAACCTCAAGAGCGTCCTGTACGAGACCAACGTCCTCCGCCTGCTGGGCGAGGCGGCCCCGGGCGGCGGCGGCTCGTTGACGATGCAGGACTTCTGGCGCACGAACCGCTATGCGGCCGGCACGACGGTGACGTTGGGCGTGGGCCAGCAGTTGGATGGCTCCCTCGGAGCCACCGCCAACGGCGGCACCTTCAACATCCCCGGCAATCTTTGGCGCAGCGCCATCGGCGGCCAGCCGGGCGTGGACCAGATCGAGTTCGAGAAGGACGGCATGTACTACTTCCTGTACCGCCGCCCCCGGACGCCCGGAGTGCGCCTCACGCCGCAGTTGGTGGCGCGGTTCGGGGGGCGCGTGGTCCAGGCCGGGTACACGCCTTCGCCCGCCATCCTCATCACGGACCGGCGCCAGGCGAACGACCCGCTCGTCCATTACACCCGCGACGACCTCGCCCCGGGCGCGACGATCTTCACGTCGCCGGAGGGCTACGTCGAGGTCCCCCTGGACAACGGCGCACGCTTCCGCCCCGGGCCCCGCGCCAACATCGGCGCGGAGGCGATCTACTTCACCAACCACCTGGGCAACCAGCCCAAGGTCGTCAGCGCCCATGCGCCCTGGGGCGTGAACCCCCGGCTCGGCACGGCCGTGGACGTGGGCCCGGCGGACGCAAACTCGACGGCGTTCGACGTGGCCTTCAAGGACCCCTTGATTCGCCGCTCGGATGACTGGGACTTCCCCACCAACAAGTTCCCGGGGATCGGCTGGATGGGGCGCGTGCATCGCGGCACGCCGTGGCAGACGATCTACATGAAGGGCCTCCGGCCTGAGGTTGGCTCGCAGACGGTCAACGACCGGTACCTGGGCCGGAAGAGCTGGATGGCATGGGCGGGCCACAAGGACACGCGGCCCGAGGGTGACTGGGGCCTGCTCGACCTGTTCACGACAGCCGTGAACGACAACGCAGCCAAGGGCCTGTTGTCCGTCAACCAGACCAACCTGGCGCCGTGGAGCGCCGTCTTTGCCGGCGTGCCCGTCCTCACCAACGACGTGGGAGCCAACGTCGCCCGTCGCTTCGTCGAGCCCGCCTCCGTCCAGATGCAATTCATCCACGAGGGCATTCAGGAGGCCCGCGCGCAGCAGCCCGCCGGACGCTTCCCCAGCCTCGGACATGTCCTCGCGTCCGGCACGCTCTCCGCGTCCAAGTTCACCAACGCCAACAACCAGGTCGTGCTCCGGTACTCGCCCTTCCTGCGCCCGTTCGACCCGTACACCAACATCGTCCAGGTGCGTGACGAGGTCGTCGAGATGCTGCCCCAGCAGACCCTGTCCCTCCTCCGGACCGAGGAGCCCCGCGTGGTCATCTACGCCTACGGCCAGGCCCTCCGGCCCGCCCCCAACTCCATCGTCACCCGACCCGGTGTCTTCTTTGGACTGTGCACCAACTACGCCGTGGCCGGCGAGTTCGCCACCCGCACCGTCGTTCGCTTCGACGGCTCCCCCTTGCTGGGGCCCCTGCGACCCGTCGTCGAGGACCACCGCATCCTGACCCCCGAGAACTAGGCTCCGCGCCCACCAACGCCCCCGGCCACCCTCTTCCAGCACCGAGAGCTTTCGACCTCCATGCGTTTCCTTCGCCGCATCGCCCCGGTCCTCCTGTTGTTCCTCACCCTGGGCGGGACCGTCCTCTGGATGGCCCGCCCGGGACGTCGCACGGCCCCGGATGCCACTGCCGCGTCGTCGCCTGCCACGGGCGCCCGTGGGC
>JBJSZF010000681.1:0-6290 GCA_046090125.1 Verrucomicrobiota bacterium | reverse complement strand
CATGGCCGGGGTTGGCCAATCCTCCGAAGGCCGGGAGCATCGTGCCCTACCTGCGGCCACGCACGTCCGGCGGGCTGGACGTCGGCGACCCGGCGTCGTCCTCGACGGCATCGCTGGACATCGTGTACCGCCCGTATTGGCCGGAGCGGGACCCGAAGGATGGCTCGAAGCCGGTGGGCGTGCTGCCGTTTGGGGCGACATTGGCCGGAAGCGTGAACGGGCTTCCTGCGGTGCGTGACTTCCGCACGGCGCATGTCCTCTACCAGCAGAGCATCGCGTCAGACATGGCGTCGCCGTCGCCGGCCGTGGTGCTGCATGACCCGACGCGGGCGAAGTTCGCGGACATCAAGAAGGCCTTCCCCACGACGGGGATGCTCCCGTCGGGCATTCCGAAGGAGCTCTATCAGGGGCGCTACTACTTCCCGACCCTGCCACCTCACTTGCAGTCACGGATCTACATGGACCCCAACCGCGGGGAGAAGGGCTCGTTGGTGCTGGTGGGCGAGTACCGGAAAGAGGAGTTGGGCTCGAGCTACCTGCTCCTAAACGCGCTCAGCCGTTCCGACGTCTTCGCGGTGAAGGACATCTGCCCTGGGGCGGATGCAACCGGGCGGGCGGGTTGGAACACGCTGGTGGAGTCGCTGGCGACGGTCGTGGAGACGTTCGTGGAAAACCCTTTGAAGCCGGGAACGTACCAGGTGGGCGAGGGCCTGACGAACACGGTGAAGGTCGGCGCCCTGGCCGAGATCGACAGCCCGAACATCGCCGTGGACAGCTACGCGATCACCGCGACGGGGCCGGGCGACGGCTACGTGACGTTGATCGAGTCGTCCGGGACGGCATTCACGCAGCCGGGCGACCCGGTTTCGATGCATGTGTTCCGCGTGGGCGGAGCCCTCGAGCGGGGGGAGATGAAGGTGCTGCCATCCGCCAATCCGTTGAGCGAGTTGTTGACGTTCCAGTTCTCCGGGGACTTTGCGGCCCGGGACGACGAGTATGAGTTCCAGTGGAAGATCGCGGCCCCGGTGGACGGCCAGCCCCCGATGCCGGACGCGACGATGTCGCGGTACCTGACGCTGAGGCCGGTGACGCAGGGTTTGCCGCGGGTGATGATCGGTGGGGCCGGCGTGCAGGCGCTCTGGGACAACTACGTGGTCATGCGCTACCGGCCGTTGAACCCGGAGCATCCCCTCTACAAGGCGAACCCCGCCGACTCCGATTGGTCGGCATGGACGGCCCCGGTGCTGGCGGAGGGATGGATCAAGCGGGTGCTTGCGGGCATCAACCCGTTCAATCAACGGGTCAAGGACCTCTTCAACAACCAGGTGAACTCGGACGTGAGCCTGTTGACGCAGGCCGGCAAACGTTGGGAGGGGGACGTGGCGCTGAACCTGGACTCGATCAGCAACTACGGGCTCATCGAGGTCTATGAGACGGTGCTGAGGCGGGGCCGGATGCTGAGCATTGAGTCCGGCTTCAACTACGGGCCTGCGAACGATGCATTGCTGCTGGCGGCGGGCTACCTCAACGACCTCTACGTGCTCCTGGGCAACGAGGCATGGGCCGACGCCGCGAACCCGACCATTGGCATCGGCACGGCGGACAAGAGCTACGGGGACATTTCGACGGCACTGTTTGCCTTCAAGGGCCAGGTGCCCAGCCTGCTGGAGGAGGAGCTCGGGCTGCTGCGAGGCCGGGACGACTTCCTGATGCCGGGGGTGGACATTGCGCCGGTGTACAACCGGATGTTCTGGAACTACACGCGCGGCATTGACTCGGGCGAGGTGATCTACGCGCTCAGCTACAACATCAAGGAGAAGGCGGACGGCGCGGCGGACGGGGTGATTGGCGCGGAGGACGCCGCGCGCATGTTCCCGCAGGGACACGGCGACGCGTATGGGCACTACCTCACGGCCTTGAAGGGGTATTACTCGCTCCTGGTGAACCCGAACTTCGACTGGGTGCCGCGCGTGGAGGCCGTGAACGTGCTGGGCAAGGCCGTGACCGTGGACTACCAGGACGAGCGAAAGTTCGCGGCGGCAGCCGCCGCCGTGGCGCGGTCTGGCCGCCAGATCTTCGATCTGACGTGGCGCAAGGACTACCAGGCCGTGGGTGCGGGCGGTTGGGCGCACCTGTACGCGACCCGGGCGAACCCGTCCCGGACGTACCTCAACCAGGAGACGGGCGCCACGGAGACAACCGTGCGGCGCTGGGGCACGGATCACTGGGCCAGCAGGATCGCCCAGGGAACCTACGTGAACTGGCTTGCAGCCAACGCGATTCTCCCGGCGGTGGACCCGGACCCGACGCACGAGGGGGTCCAACGAGTGGACCGCACGACGGTGCCGGAGCTGGACGAGCTGGTGATGCTGGCGACGGGCCTGAACACGGCGGTGGACAACTGCGAGGGCGGGTTGTCGCCACTGGGGGTCACCGAGGGTGGACTTGCGTTCGATCTCGATCCGAACGCGGTGGTCGGCGGCGAGGACGGGACGCACTTCGAGCAGATGTATGGGCGTGCGAAGCGCGCCTTGGCGAACGCGGTCACGGCCTTTGACGACGCAAAGGACGTGACGCGGCTCATGCGCGGCGAGGCGGACTCGCTTGCGGAGATGCAAGCCAACATCTCCAAGCAGGAGGCGGCCTACACGACGTCGTTGATCGAGGTGTATGGCACGCCGTACCCGGACGACGTCGGCGCTGGCAAGCTCTACAAGCAAGGCTACGAGGGGCCGGACCTCGTCCACTACTCGTACGTCGAACTGCCCGAGTTCGACTTTCCAGACCTTGCCGACTACACGGCCGGCACGCAGTTCCGGATCAAGATCTACGACGCCGATCCCGAATGGATGAAGTCCAAGTTCACGAACTTCAACTACATCCAGGTGGCGGTGTCCGGCGAGGACAACTACGGCGCGCTGACGGATGATGGCCGCCAGCGCAACGGCATCGTGTTCGAGACGAGCCCCAAGGGGACCAACTTCGTGTTCTCCGTGGACATCGGGCCGCATGGATACGCGGAAAAGCCGGCCGAATGGACGGGGCGGCGACGGTCGCCGGGGAAGGTGCAGCAGGCGATTTCCCGGCAGATCCTGGCGCACGCGAGGCTGAGGGAGGAATTGCTGTTCCTGAACTCGGACACCGATGGCCTTGGGGAGAACATCGCCGTGTTCCAAGCCTTGAACGCCAGCTACGACACCATCCGTGCCAAGCAGGAGAAGCTCTTCAAGTCCGGGCAGGTCCTCGCCAAGGTCAAGTTCGCCAATGACCTGTTCCAATCCATCCAAGACGTCGTCAAGACCCAGGTGGAACTGATGGCCGATGCGGTGACGGAGGCCGTGCCCAAAAGCCTGATTGCGGGCGTCGCGGCCGGCGGTGACATGACGTCGCCGGCACGTGGGGGCTTGAAGGTGGCGGCGACGACGGCCTTGTCCGTGTTGAACAAGGTGGCCTTGGCCCGGCAGGCGACGGTGCTGGCTCTGGAGCTCGCCCAGAACACGGCGGAGGCGACGGTTCAGTTCAAGGAAATCGAGCCGGAGGAACAGAACACGCACCTGATGGTGACCTTAAAGGGGCTGGTGGATGGTTTGACCCAGGTTCACAAGCGATTCTGGGTCATCAATGAGCGCGTGCGTGAGCTGGACGACGCCCAACGGGCGGTCGCCGCCCTCGTGGCGGAGGGCGACCGCATCCAGGCCGAGCGCGAGGTCTTCCGTCGGCGGATGGCGTCGGTGGTGCAGGGCTACCGCACCCGGGACGCTGGCTTCCGGTTCTTCCGGAACGAGAAGCTGGAGCGCTACAAGACGTTGCAGGACCTGGCCACGCGCTACGCGTTGTTGGCAGCCAACGCCTATGACTACGAGACGGGGCTGCTCGGGACGACGACAGGGCGCCAGTTCGTGCAGGGCATCGTCGCGTCGCGGGCGCTGGGCGTCGTGCGCAACGGCGAGCCGCAGTTCGCCGGCAGCTCGACGGGCGACCCCGGGCTGTCCAGCGCCCTCGCGTCCATGAAGGCGGACTGGGACGTCCTCAAGGGACGGCTTGGGTTCAACAACCCCGATGCCTACGGGACGACCGTGTCGTTGAGGACGGAGAACTTCCGCATCCTGCCCGGAAGCGACGGCGACCTGAACTGGCGGGACGTGATGAACCAGTCCTACCGGGCGGACTTGCTGGCGGACGCCGACGTGGTGCGGTCGTGTCTCCAAATGGATGATGGCTCCGGGCTTCCCGTGCCCGGCTTCGTCTTCACCTTCTCCACCGAGATTGCGCGCGGGAAGAATCTCTTCGGCCAACCCTTGGCGGCGGGCGACAGCTACTTCAGCCCGGCATCCTTCGCCACGAAGATCTTCGCGTCTGGAGTGGCCCTGGAGGGCTACCGCGGGATGGCGTCGCCGTCGTCCAACGGGAGCGTGGTGGGGACGGGGGGCGCGACGTCGCCGACCGACCCTGGCTCGTGGTTCCTCGATCCGTTGGCCTTGGCCGCGACGCCCTACGTGTACCTGATCCCTGTGGGCGTGGACCGGATGCGGAGCCCGCCATTGGGCGACCAGAGCCAGGTGCGGGAATGGTCCGTGGACGACATTGCGGTGCCGATGCCCTTCAACATCGGGGCGTCGGAGTTTGCCACGAAGAAGCTCTGGCAGTCGGCGGACTCGCTAAGCGAGACCCTGTTTGAAATCCGCAAGCACCAGCCCTTCAGGGCCGTGCCGTCGGCGGCGACGTTCACCCCGAGCCTCTACTCGGGGGGAGGCGGCCTGATGCGCTCGCAGTACACCAACAACCGACTCGTAGGCCGCTCCATCTGGAACACCCAATGGAAGCTCGTCATCCCGGCGCATGCGCTGCTGGCGAACCCAGACGAGGGCGTGGACCGGTTCATGCAGACGATCAAGGACATCAAGCTGCACTTCGTCACGTACTCCTATTCAGGCAACTAGCCTCCCCAACCATGTGCCCGGAACAACGCCTTCCCGTCGTGCAGCACCCCGTGCCACCCGCACCCCAGGCCCGCTATGGATGGGGTGCGCAGCCGCCTTCCCAAGGGCCAGCGTCCCCCCTAAAGGCGGCCACGGTGGCCGCCCTATCGCTGGCCCTTGGGTTTCCCTTGGCCGACGCCTTCCCTCCCACCCCGCACCATGAGGTGCGGGGCATGGTTCGAGACGAGCAGGGCAACGCCTTGGTGGCCCCCAACGCGACCGTCGTCCTCGAGACGGGCGGGGCCGTGCTCTCGACCACCCCGGTGCGCACGACGCCCACGGCGGATGGCAACTACCGCATGGTGATCCCGATGGACAGCGGGTCCCGCGAGACGGCGTATTCTCCCAAGGCGATGTTCCCGGCCGTGCCGTTCCGCCTCAAGGTCCGCATCGGGGCCCAAACCTTCCTGCCCATCCAAATGAGCGGCACGACGACGCTGATGTCGCGCCCGGCTGGCCGCGCATCCCTGGACCTGACGCTGGGGCTGGACAGCGACGGGGACGGCCTGCCGGACGCGTGGGAACGCTCGTTGCTGGCGGCCTTGAGGAAGAAGGGGTCCCTCGCGGACATCCAGCCCGACGGGGACGACGACCGCGACGGCATCTCGAACCTGAACGAGTACCTGGCCGGGACGTATGCCTTTGATCCCAAGGACGGGTTTGCGGTCGAGATGAAGGCCATGGAACAAGGTCTTCCCGTGCTAGAATTCCTGGCCATCCAGGGGCGCACCTACTCGGTGGAGGGCTCGGCGGACCTCAAGGACTGGAAGAGGACGACGTTCGCCTTGTCGGGTGAAAAGGCCGGTGCGGAGGTGCGGGAAACGTACTCGGCGGCGGAAGTGGCTCCGACGCGCGTGCGGGTGGCCCCGCCGTCCGTGGGCGAGGGATACCGGTTTTTCCGGGTGATGGTGCGGTGAGGGGAGGTTGGGGGGACATGGGACGGGATCAAGCGGGGAACCCGATTCAGAAAGAGCTTCACATGAGGATCAAGACCTTGGCCATTGCGGCCATTTCGGCGTGGATGTTGTCGGCCATCGCCCTGGCCCAAGGAACCGTTTACCAGGGCCAGTTCCTTCAGGCGTCCGGCGGGAACCTTCAAACGACGGCAGGAGGGGTGCTGAGCACGGCTGGCAGCACGTGGAACGCCGTTCGGTTTGCAACCACGGGGTCGGTGTCTCTCAAGACCGCAGGAGGTCAGACCTCAACGGCCGTCTTCGCGTGGTCGGATTGGACGGGGCTTGGGGTCTTCAAACCCAGCACCCTCACAGGCGGGTTTGCAGGCAGCACGAGCGCAGGGCTGATGGGGAATTA
>JBJSZF010000680.1:0-3618 GCA_046090125.1 Verrucomicrobiota bacterium | reverse complement strand
GAAAACGGCGACATGGAGGGTACGCCGGTAGCCATTATTGAAGCGCAATCGGCCGGACTTCCGGTTGTTTCAACCCGACATTCAGGAATACTCGATATCGTGGTGCACAACGAGACAGGCTTCCTTGTAGACGAAGGAGATGTAGCCGCAATGGCAGAGCATATGTGCACATTGCTCGATGACCCGGAACTTGCCAAGCGCATGGGGGCGGCAGGAAAAAAACGAATACGCGAGCATTTCACCATGGAGCATCATATCCAAACCATCAACAAAGCACTCGCTGCAGTGCACGCTAAGCGCTAAACAACGACAGCGCCGCAAACCCCATCAACGGCACGAAGATGAAGATGTCCCGGAAGTCCCGCAGGAACCAAAACGTGGCCGCCGTGCACGTCATGGCTGCCGTCAGGCTCACGGCAAACGCGGGCCGCCTCCCCACCACCTGCGACAGCAACCCGTACCCGTAGATGCCGAAGAAAGCCCCGAAGTTCTGCACCATCGAGTTGATGCTGGTCCACCGCGTCAGGCGCGACCCGATCTCCGCCGGGGCCACCCCGTCCGCCAGCAGCTTCTTCTCCAGCACGCTGCGCACGAGGTCCGCGCTGAAGAACGCAATGCCCCACACTCCGATCACGCCGCTCAACGCCAACATCAACCCCGCCACCGCCCGGCCCCGGTACCGCGTGTCGCCCCCACCCCCGAACACGCACCATGCCCCGAACAGAAACGCCACTCCGCCGAGCCCCGCCACCGTCAGCTTCAAACGCGAGAAGCCCGGGTACACCATGGCCTCGCTCCACGCCTGGGGCCCCAGGAACGCCAGCAAGATGGCCCCGACCAACGTCACCCCCGCCAACGCGGCCGGCAGCCGCCACCTCGGGTTCCCAAACAACTCGCCGTAATCCCCCATCTTCTTCCTCAGCTCTGGGTTCTGCCGCGTTGCCAGCCATGCGTCCGGCTCCTTCAAGCCCCGCCGCACGAAGATCACGATCAATGCCGGCAACGCCCCCGCCACGAACTTCCAGCGCCACGGAGCCCACCCCGCAAGGTTGTGCCCCTGCTCCAGCACGCTCAACGACAGCCCGATCGCCGCCGCCGACATGTTCCCCACCGTGGAGAGCGCCTGCAGCAACCCCAGCGCATACGGCCGCGCCTGCGACGGCATCACCTCCGCCACCAACGCCACCCCCACCGCAAACTCCCCCCCAACACCCAGCCCCGTCAGGAACCGGTACAACGCAAAGTCCCAAAACCGCGTCGCGAACGCGCTCAGGCCCGTGAACCCCGAGTACAGCACGATCGTCAGCAACATCGTCTTCGCACGTCCCCAACGATCCCCCAAAACACCGAACACCAATCCGCCCGACGCCCACCCAATCATGAACACCGCCGTGGCGTACCCTCCATACTCGCCCACCTCGGCCTTGGTCGCCGCCCGGCCCAGCCCGGCCCCGAGCAACTCCGCCATCGCGGGGGCGCGCGCCAGCACAAACAACTGCTGGTCCATGCAGTCCAGCAACCACCCCAACGCCGCCACCACCAACACAAACCACTGGTACCGGTTCAGCAATCGCCACCACCGAAAGCCCGGCCCCCCTTCTTGCATCGATTTCATGGAGTCCCGACATGCTGCCCCTGCACCGGCGCCGCACCCAAGCGAAACCTCCGGAAATCCAGCATGGCATCCGGCTCGGGCCGCCCATCCGGGCGCCCACCGTGGAACCACGACGCTCGGGGCCGGCTGGAGGAACGCGGCGACGCCACGTGGTGGGATGAGGGCCTTGGGGCTTGGGGAAGTTGGCGGAAGGGGAGGGATTTGAACCCCCGGTACGGTTGCCCGTACGCCTGATTTCGAGTCAGGTGCCTTCAACCACTCAGCCACCCTTCCACCTCGATGTGCCGTGCCCATAAACCGGGACACTGGCGGCCTTCAGCATGGACGGCCGCCCGCACCCCTCTTCCCTATCGTGCGGAGGCCTGCGGTCGCAAGGCCAATTCCTTGGCCGGCACAATTGCCCGATGATCGCCCGATGGCCGACGCCGCAAGCCGTAACCCCAGGGCTTGCCATCGGTCACTTGCACAGGAAATGCTGCCGGGGTAGTTGCATGGATGAACCGGAGTTGGACGTCGAGGCCTGCGTCGCGCGGGTGCGCGAAGGGGACGAGGACGCCGCCCGGGTTCTCCTGGAGCACTTGCATCCGCTGGTCCTGAAGATCGTCAGGTCGCACCTGCCGCGTCGCACTTCCGAGGAAGATCTCGTGCAAGCCGTCTTTACCAAGGTGTTCACGCGGATGGACCAGTTCCGGGGCGAGGTGCCCTTGGCCCACTGGGTCTCGCGCATCGCCGTGAACACGTGCTTCAACGAGCTGAGCCGCGAGCGCGTCCGCCCCGAGCTGCGCCATGCCGACTTGTCCGAGGCCGAGGCCGAGGTCATCCAAAACCTCGCCACTGCAACGGCCGACCTTCCCGACGACCGGGCCATGGAGGCCCGCGAGATCGTCCACAAGCTTCTCGAATCCCTTTCCCCCGCCGACCGCCTCGTCATCACCATGCTCCACCTTGAGGGCCGCTCCGTGGAGGACATCCACAAGGCCACCGGATGGAGCACGCCCCTCGTGAAGGTCCGGGCGTTCCGCGCCCGCCAGAAAATGAAGCAGGGGCTGAAGGCCCTCCTGCGCGAATCCACCCCATGAAGCCCATCGACCATCAACTCGAACGCCTCCTCCGGTCCGCCGCGCGTGCGCCCGGCCGCGCCCCGACCCCCGTGTCCCTCGCGACGCAAGTGCGGGTGTTGGCGGCCTACCGCCAGCGCGGCCATGCCGCAGCCATCGCCATCCAGCAGACATGGCGCCTCGGCCTGGCCACCGCCTGCGCGACTGCGGCCCTTGCCATCGCGGCCGGATGGCTCGCCTCCGGCCGCATCGAGGACACCGCCAACGATCCCTACGTCCTCAACGATCCCGGGCTTGCGGTCGTCATGACCACCGGTTGGCTGCCATGAATGGCCTGAGCCGCAACCAGGTCCTCGCGTCCCTCGCCGCCGTCTTCGTCGCGGGCGCCGTGGCCGGCGTCGCCGTCGGCTACCCCATGGGCCGCCAAGCCACCATCCAACGGCCCCCGCACCCGCCGCGCGACATGGCCACGCACCTCCTCGGGAAGTACACCCGGGACCTCGCCCTCACCACCAACCAGGTCGCCCAGGTCGAGCCCATGCTCCAGGACGCCAGCCAGCGCGTCCGCGCCCTGCACAAGGAGAACTTCCGGCAGACCGACGCCATCATGCAGGACTGCAACCGCCGGATCCTCGCGCTCCTCGAACCCGCGCAGCAGCAGAAGTTCAAGGAGATGGAGGAGCGCCGCGACAAGTGGTTCCGCGAACGCCAGGCCGAACGCGAGCGCGAGCGGGCCAAGAACGGAGCCCCTAGCAAGCCATCCCCCGCACCCGGGGAACCACCGCATCCCCGCGACTCCGATCCGCTTTCACCCCGCCGCTGAGCCCTCCCACGGCGGCGGAAAGGTTGGCCCGAGCCAGCGGCTTCGGCCGCCCCACACGCCGGCGTCCAACACGTCGGCGACCGTCCGCTCAGCCGAAGCCGATGCTTCTGCAAGCCGAGGAG
>JBJSZF010000679.1:0-2251 GCA_046090125.1 Verrucomicrobiota bacterium | reverse complement strand
GCTCGATCAGCGTGAAGCCCTTCGGAACCGGCCTGTACCGAACGCGGGGGGAAACGTTCATGGGGCTTGTTTGGCCCGGCCCATCCACCCTTGCAAGCCGTTAGCCACTCGCCGGGGACGCGCCATCATGAACGGGCGTTCCCTGGGATTTTCCAAGCCAGCCGCAGCCGTCGAGACGCGGCCTACAGGTTGTGGGCCGTGTCCCCGGACTCCATCCGATGCTCCCACCGTTCCATCAACGCCGCCCACGCACCCTCGGGCCGCCACACCCGGTGAAGCGCATGGGTTGCGACGGCGGGGGCCTCGCCCCGGCGCAGCACCCGCCAGAGATACACGAACGCCGACGCCCGCATGTTGAGCGCACAATGCACCAGCACGCGTCGCCCGCGCCACCGTTCCATCACCGCGAAGAACGCCTCCACGTCCGCGTCCAAGGGAGCCTCGAAGTCCACGGGCACGTGCGCATGTTCCATCCCATGGCCCCTGGCGAGCGCGGGCTCGTCCGGCAAGGCCCCGTCCGACGTGGCCACCGCGAGGTTCACCACCGCGTCGAACCCGGCCGCGCGCAACGCCCCGAACTGCTCCCGCGTGGGTTGTCCAGACGTCGCCAGCGCGTCGTCGATCGCGACGAACGCCCGGATCCCGTCGAGCCCAGCCTCCTCCTTGGCGGCGGCCATGGCGCGTCAACGGTTCCCGATGCACACCAGCGCGCCCGCCGTGCGGATGTACCAACGGCCGTCGCTCAACGCGGGCGACGCCTGCAATGATTCCCCCAGCTCGTTGCGCGCCACGACGCGGAACGTCGGGCCCGCCTCCAACACGGTGGTCACCCCGGCGTCCGACGTGAAGTAGAGCCGCCCCGCCGCCGCCACCGGCGACGCCGAGAAGTTCCCGCCGAGGCGTTCCTGCCACACGACGTTGCCCGTCGCGGCCTCGAGACACGTCGCCACCCCGCCGTCCGTCACGGCGTACACGCGGCCGTCCACGAAGATCATCGAGGACATCGTGGGCATCCCCTTCTTTTGCTCCCATTGGAGGCGCGACTCGCCGAGGTCGCCCTCGCCGCCCAGCCGGAAGGCCTTCGTCGTGCCCTTGCCGCCCCAACCTCCGGAGGTGAACACCATGCCATCGCCCAGGACCGGCGACGGCACCTTGCCCTCGCCTGCGACACGGCTGGTCCAGAGGAGCCGGCCGGACGAGGGATCGAACCCCTGGACCACGTCGCCCGTCTCGCTGACGAGCTGGGTGGACGTGCCGGCCTTCCACATCACGGGCGTGCCGTGGGCGATGCGCGTCAAGCCGCGGGGCGTGCGCCACCTCTCGCGCCCGGTCGCCGCGTCGAGCGCCAGCAGGAAGGATTGGTCCCACGGCTTTTGCCAGCCCACGAGCTTGTCCGCGCCGTCGCTGCTGCCGTCGCGGGCCATGATGACCAGCCCGTCGTGCAGGACGAGCGACGTGCCCAGCCCGTGCTGGCTGTAGAACGGGTGCGAGCGGTTCGTCCATGCCACCTTGCCATCGAAGGTCAACGCGGCGAACGACCCGTCCCCAAAGCACGTGTACAGCCGCTTGCCATCCGTCACGGGCGTGGGCGTCGCGTAGGAGTTGCGCGTCTCCTTCTTGCGCGTCGCCTGGCGGAACACCTCGCGCTCCCAGCGCACCGCGCCGTTCTTGGCATCCAGCGCGAGCACCCGGCACGACGCGCCCGACTCCGTCGCCGTCGTCACGAACACGTGTCGTCCCCAGACGACGGGCGAGGACCAACCCTCCCCGGGGATCGTGGCGCGCCACAGGACGTTGGAGGACGCCGACCAGGCGACGGGCACGCGTTTCTCCGTGGAGTGGCCCTGGCCGGTCGGGCCGCGAAACTGGGGCCAATGGGCGGCACGAAGGACCAAGGCGGGTGTCAACGCGCAACCCAGGCCCACGGAGAGAATCAACGCAGCATTCATGGAACGTCCCGACCTTGTGCCAGCCGCCCGCACCATTTCCAGCCCAAGCCCGATGCGCTCCCCAATGCCATGCGCCCGGAAAGGCCGCCCCAATCTGGGCGTCAGGGCGTAAACGCTTCGTGCGGTCGCCGCAACACCCCGTGCGGTCGCCGGAACGCCTCGTGCGGTCGTCGGAACGCTTCGTGCGGTCGTCGGAACGCCTCGTGCGGTCGTCGGAACGCTTCGTGCGGTCGTCGGAACGCTTCGTGCGGTCGTCGGAACGCTTCGTGCGGTCGTCGGAACGCCTCGTGCGGTCGTTGGAA
>JBJSZF010000678.1:0-1374 GCA_046090125.1 Verrucomicrobiota bacterium | reverse complement strand
GAGGACCTGCGCCGCGAGCTGCCCCAGTTGGGCGAGGTGGAGGACGTGGACACGGTCGGCGGCCTGGTGGTGAAGCTGGCCGAGGTGGTCCCGGCGACGGGGACGTCGTGGATGTTCCGGGGGCTGCGGCTGACGGTGCGGGAGGCGGACGAACGCCGGGTGCGCGAGGCGGTGGTGGAGGTGGTGAAGGAGGCCGCGGCATGAGCGGCGACTGGCAGTGGCTTGTGCTGGGGGGCGCTCTGGCGGTCTCCTTCTTCCTGTCCGGGATGGAGGCGGGGGTTCATGCGCTGAGCCCGCTGCGGATCCGCGCGTGGGTCCGGGCGGGCCGGCCGGGGGCCATGGCGTTGCAAGGCTACCTGGCGCGGCCGGAGAACTTCCTGTGGACGATCCTGGTGGGGAACACGCTGGCGAACCTGGTGGCGACGGGGTTGCTGGTGGCGTGGTTGCAGGGGCGGCTGGCGGGACGTCCCGGATGGTTCTGGGCGAGCTTCGCCGCCGTGTGCCTCGTCTTGTACGTGGCGGGCGACCTGTTGCCGAAGACGTTGTTCCGGCGGTTCCCGGACCGCCTGTGCCTCGCCTTGGTGCCGGTGTTCCGCGGGGTGCACCTCGCGCTGGCCCCGCTCGTGGCGTTGACGGAGCGGTTCGCGCGCGGGCTGCTGCGCGTCACGCGCGGGTCGGCGTACACGGGCCGGCTGTTCGGCAACCGGGACGAGTTCCGCGCCTTGATGCAGGAGCAGGGCGGGTCGCTGTCGCGCACCGAGCAGACCGTGATCAACCGGGTGCTGGACCTGCAAAACGCCACCCTCGCGCGCCTGACGCGCCCGATGGACGCGGCGGTCACGGTGGAGTCCGGGACCGCCATCGGCGACGTGCTGCGGCTGTGCCGGGAACGCAACGTGTCGCGCGTGCCCGTGTGGCGCGGGGCGGGCGAGCGACGGCGCATCGTGGGCATCGTGCGGTTGTCGGACATGGTGTGCCGCGAGGCGGGCGCGACGGGCCGGGCGGAGGAGCACCTGCGTCCGGCGTTGTTCCTCGACGACTCGATGCGCATGGAGGAGGCGCTGCGGCGGCTGCAACGGGGCGGCGAGCCGTTCGCGGTGGTGCTGGGCCCGGACGGCCGGGAGCGCGGCATCGTGACGCTATGGGACGTGCTGCGCGCGATGTTCGGCCAGGGGGAGGCCTCGCCGTGACGGACCCGTGGGACATCCTGTGGAAGCTGGCGTCGGTTCTGGCGTTGGTGGGCTTGAACGGCTTCTTCGTGGCGGCGGAGTTCGCGCTGGTGAAGATCCGGGACACGCAACTCGCGCCGCTGGCGGACCGTGGCAGCCGTCGCGCGCGCCTGGCCCGGCACATCGTGGGGCACCTGGACCCGTA
>JBJSZF010000677.1:0-8963 GCA_046090125.1 Verrucomicrobiota bacterium | reverse complement strand
GCGGCCTTGCCGGGCCCCACGAACGTGGCCGGGTTCGGCGTCTCGAGCTTCTGGGACCCGGACCCGAGGACCCGAGCCCCTGCCGTCGTCGCCAGCTCGCCGAGTTCCTCCAGCGCGTCGCGAACATCCCATGCGGAGCGGGACTTCAGCTCGATCCCCACCAGGAAGACGTTCTCGGAGCGGCGCTCGGCCGTTTCAACCAAGGCTTTCAATCGTGGGCGAATCCTCCGGCCGCCACGCCGTGGATTCAAGGCCCCGGTCTTGGGGACGTTTGCCTCCCTCCGGCAATCGTCCCTTGTCGAAGGATCGCCGTCCGTGTGGGGTTGGCCCATGACGCATCGATGGGTTTCATGGGCATGGCTGCTGGCTGCCGCCGCCTGGCTGCACGGTGCCGACACCGCCGCGCCCCGCTGGTGGAAGGGCAACCTCCATACCCACACCCTTTGGTCCGACGGCGACGAGTTCCCCGAGGTCGTGGCCGCGTGGTACCGGGACCGCGGCTACCACTTCCTGGCCTTGTCCGAGCATAACCGCATGGCCATGGGCGAGCGCTGGATCGCCGAAAAGGACGTCCGCTCGCGCGGCCAAAGCGAGCCTTGGCGCGCCTCCGCAAGGCCCCGTGACGCCGTGGCCGAATACCTTCGTGCCTGGGGCCCCCATTGGGTGGAGCGCCGCGCGCACCCCACCAACGGATCGCCCGAGATCCGCCTCAAACCGATTCACGAATACCGCGCCCGCGTCGAGCAGGCCGGTCGCTTCCTCCTCGTCGATGCCGAGGAAATCACCCAGAACGCCCGCAATGGCCGCGCCATCCACATCGGAGCCGTCAACCTGGACCGGCCCGTCCCCGAACAGCCCGGAGCCACCGTCCCCGACGTCATCCGGAATGCCCTCCACGCCGTGCGCCACGCCGCCGCCACCGGCGGCCGCCGCGTCCTCGTCCATGTCAACCACCCCAACTACAAGTGGGGCGTCACCGCCGAGGACCTCGCCCGCGTCGTGGACGAGCGCTTCGTGGAAATCTGGAATGGCGTGGACGCCGACAACGACCCCGGCGACGTGCGCCACCCCTCCACCGAGGAGGTATGGGACATCGCCAACACCCTCCGCCTCGCCGGCATGGGCGTCCCGCCCCTCATGGGCATGGCCACGGACGATTCCCACCATTACCAAGGCAACAAGCGCGTCGCCCCGCCCGGCCGCGCGTGGGTCATGGTACGCGCACGGTTCCTCACCCCAGACTCCCTCGTTCGCGCCATGGAGTCCGGCGACTTCTATGCCAGCACCGGCGTGGTCCTCGACGAGGTCGCGTTCGACGCCAGCCGAAGGACGCTGTCCCTCCGCATCCAGCCCCGCGCCGGTGAACGCTACCACACGCGCTTCATCGGCACGCGCAAGGGCGTGAAGCTCGAAGGACGGCCCCGGCGCGACCCGGACGGAACCTTGGTGGAGACCACGTTGGACTACACCGCCGCCGAGGGCCCCCGGATCGGCGAAGTGCTGGCCGAGGTCCGCGGGGTGCACGCCACGTACACGATGCGCGGCGACGAGCTCTACGTGCGCGCCGTCGTCCAGTCCTCCTCCGCACCCGCTGTACCGAGCATCGAGCACCCCTTCCAACGGGCATGGACCCAGCCCGTCGGTTGGTCCATCCCAGCGGCGCCTTGAACCGGGGGGTGGCGGGCCGCTCACGTGGCCGCCCGAAACGGCGACCGCTCCGCAAGGCGCGCAAGCGGGCCCGGCTGGAACGCGAGGAACTCCGGCGTGTCCAGGCGATGCCGCGCCTCCGTCGGCGTGTCCAGCAGGTGACGCAGCTCCGCCACGTCCCTCGACCAGCCCAGCCCGTTGAAAAACTCCATGGGCTCGAACTGCAGCTTGTACCGCGCCTTGTCCGTCACGCACGTGCCGAGGTACAGGTGCCCGAATCCTTCCCTCGCAAACCATTCCACCGCGCTCGTCATCAGGATCATCCCAAGATTCCGGCCGCGTTCCGCAAGGTCGTAGAACGCGTAGTAGTAGTATGCCAGACGCGGCGCGATGACGTGGAGGAGCACCGACCCAAGCTCCCTCGGCTCGCCTGCGGGTCCGTCCTCCTCGAAGTGCAGGACATGGGTGATGACCCCGCCGGCCAACAGCCGCGCCAACCGCTCCGGCGGGAACACGTCCGGCCCGAAGCGCTCCGCGGCAAAGCGCAGCCACGCATCGCGTCGGACGGGGGTCACCTCGAACTCCTCCAAGGGAACCAGAAGCGCGCGAATGCCAGATGCCTTGCGCAGGATCCGCCGGTTTTCCGACGACGGCCTCCATTCGGGCAACGGTAGTCGCAGGTGCCGCACGAGGTAAAACCGGTCGAGCGCGGGCGATGCCGGCAGGAATCCCGCCGCGAACGCGTCCGCCACCGTCTCGCCCGGCTCCAGGAACCCCCAGACGACGTAGGGATACAGGTATCGCGCGTAGTCCGGCGTGGCCTCGGAGAACAGGAGCTTCACGTCATCCAAAGGGGTCAGATCTACACATTTGACATTTTGCTCACGAGGGCTCGCCTGAACTCCTCTTTCTCCGGGTCCTTCGGAAGCTGGTTCCAAAAGCGACGGATCCCCTGTGCCGCAGCCGCGTAGCCTAGCCCCGGAACCTCCCTCGCCACCTCCACCAGCCGCCACCCCAAGTGACGCGTCGCCACCGCCATCAACCCATTCCGCCCCCAGTCCCCATGTCGCGTCGTCATCTCCGCCCAAGGCCGACCTAATACCGCCTCCGTCGCCTTCACCATGTCCTTCCATGTCGGCCGGGATGACCGCGCCAAACGACGCGCCGGAGTCTGCTCCGCCCGGTTAGCCCGAATCCCCTTCAAGAGCTTCCGCGCCGCCCCCTCGTCCCCCAGCACCACCCCAGCCACCAACCGATCCCACGGACTCTCGACACACCCCTGCCGGAGCGGCTCCTCTGTGTAGGCAATCAAGGCGCGCCGTTGCTCCTCAAGGCTGCGCCCCCCACATCCACCTTGCAGCCGGTCCCGGCAAAGCCACTCGACCGTCGGCTCCAGGCCCGCATAGATCCTCCACGAGCTCCACGGGTACTCACGCAATACCGCGATGCGTCGCGACACCAGCTCCACGCCGGGATCGGGCCGCCCCGCCCCCCGCGCCTCTTGGCGGTCCCGCTTCCCTAGCCCCAGCTTGGCCACGCGAACCGGATTCAAGTGCAGGTACCGCCCCACCTCGTCCGGCACCCCCTCACCGAGCAGCAGCACCGACTTGAACCGCCCCTGGAACACGTGCCCGTGTCGCTGGTGCGCCCAGTTGAAGCGTCCCGCATAACTCACCTGCAACCAGCGGACCGCATCGCTGAGGTTCGCCTCTCGGCATCGCAGCAACAGGTGATAGTGCGTGTTCATCAACACAAACGCGTGAACCTCCAGCGAGAAGCGCTCGGGCAGCTCCGACAGCAACCCCAGGAAACGCCGCCGGTCCGTGTCGTCGGCAAACAACGTCCCGCCGCCGTTGCCGCGGCTGACCACGTGGTTCCACGATCCCGCCAAGTTGACCCGCAATGGACGTGCCATGAGGGACGCTTCGGGCTCACGGCCGAGAATGTCAATGTTACAGATCTGACCCCATTGCCCGGGGGCCTACAGCCGGGGGGGCAGGGGCACGACCGGCGCCAGTTGCGGCAATACCCCGCGCGCCCGAACCTTGCGCCGCCACACCTTGTCGCCCGCAGCAAGGTACAGCTCGTCAAGATTCTTGCCGCCCAGGCACACGTCCGTCGCCCACGCGTCCGGCTCCGGCTTGGCCAAGATCCCGTTCACCCGACCCGCCTGGTCACAAAACTGTACCCCCGCCGTCGTCGCAACCCACAGCCGCCCCAACGCATCCACGCACATGCCGTCCGCCCCAGACCCCCGAGGGTCGTCCGCCAAATGCAGGTGATGGTAACGCTGCCGATGCGCCAGGGAGCCGTCAGGCTGGACCTGGAAGCTATACACGAACTGGCCCACCATGTCCGAAACCAGCAGCAAGGTCTGGTCCGGCACCAGACATAGCCCCGCTGGGAACTCGATGCCCGTGTCGAGCACCTCGACCTTGCCCTGCGCATTGATGCGCTTGATGGCCCGGGCGGACGGATCCGTGAAATACACCATTCCCGAGTACGCCACGACGACGTCCTTCACGCCCGTGTCCGTGGCGAGGTAGCGCTCCTCGGTCTTGCCCTCCAAACGCACCAGGCGCCTGCCGTCGGGCTGGGCCGCCACCAGTGCGCCATCGGGCGCAACGGCCAACGCCTGCGTTCCCTCGGCAGCCTGCCGCACCATGGACGCGGAGCCGTCGGGACCGACCCGAAAGACGCGGCCCGTGGGCCCGTCGGTGAAGTACACGGAGCCGTCGGCCGCGGTGCACAGGCCGGCCGGCAACGGGTAGCCTTGCCCAACCAGTTCCCAGCCCGCTCCGGGAATCGTGGCTTGGCCAACAGGTGAGTTGGTGGAATGGCCGGAAGGAACGGGGCCGGGCGCTCCAGCCCAAAGCCACGTCAACGCCTTGGGCAAGATCGCGGAGCCCTGCTTGCTGTCGTGGCCGCCCGTCCCCCATTCCTTGGCGACGTCATAGCCGGCCCATGCGAGCGCCGAGTACATGTCCTGGTTCGCGATCCACCAATTCCCGCCATAGATGTTCTGGTCGTTGTACCCGTCCTGGAGGAACACCTTGAGCGGGCGGGGCTCGAACTTCCGAACAAGGGTCGGGTAGTCGTTGCCGCCTCGCAGGCCCACGTAGGTCCCAATGGTGCTGAAGACGCGCCGGAACAGGTCGGGGCGCTCCCATGCGGCGGTAAATGCAGCAATGGCCCCCGAGCTGGCGCCGCCAATCGCGCGAAGGTTGGGGTCGGGCGTGAGGCTAACCCGGGCACGCTCGGCGGCAGCGGGAAGCACCTCAGCCTGCAAAAACGCCGCGTAGTCGCCTCCTAGGCCGTCGTATTCCAGGCTCCGGTTGTATCGGGGCAGGGCATTCGTGCCGCGGGCGGACGGAACGATGCCGGGGTTGACGAAGACGCCCACGGCCGGAGGCATCGCTCCACGGGCGATCAGGTTGTCGAAGACCCACGGGACCCGCCACGCGCCGTTGGTGGACACGTAGCCGCCCCCGTCCTGGAAGACCATCAGCGCGGCCGGGCGCGAGCCGTCATGCCCAGGCGGCGCATACACCCACACGTCGCGGACCGTGCCCGGGAACACGGAGCCCTCCGCTGCCGTGAGCGTAAAGTGCGTGACCTTCCCGTGGGGAACAGCCGGGTTGAACTGTGAGTCCGGCCCAAGGCGGTAGTCGTTGTCCTGCGCCATGGCGATGCCCGACGCGAACATGGCGACCTGCAGGGCGGCGGCCGCCCGATGAATCCATTGCATGCACCCCAGTGAACGCGGGAGAGGCGGGCACCGCAACATCACGAGCCGCGACGATAGCGGCGCGGATTGGCCCCGTGGACTCCCGGTTGAAGGATCCCGGCGGGCTCGGGAGGATGCCGCCATGCGAGTGGTGGTCCAGAGGGTCGAGAAGGCGCGCGTGGAGACGGCGGGACGCGTGACCGGCGAGATGGGCAGGGGGTTGATGGTTTTGCTGGGCGTCGCGCCGGAGGACACGGCGGAGGACGTCGAGTGGCTGGCGGGCAAGCTGGTGGGGTTGCGAATCTTCAACGACACGGACGGCGTCATGAACCATTCCGTGGCGGACGTGAGCGGGGGCGTCCTGCTGGTCAGCCAGTTCACGTTGCACGCCAGCACCAAGAAGGGGAACCGCCCCTCCTACATGGGCGCGGCGAGGCCGGAGGTGGCGGAGCCGCTCTACGAGGCGATGAAGGCGCGGCTGGAGTCGCTGCTGGGAAGGCCCGTGCCCACGGGCATCTTTGGTGCCGACATGCAGGTGCACCTGGTCAACGACGGCCCGGTGACGCTCGTGATGGATTCCCGCAGACGAGAGTGAGCGAGGCTTCCTGCGGCAGCACGGGGATGACGACACGACGAAGGGATCCAAGGCCACGAGTCCGGCCGACGGGGCCGCGCCATCCGAATCGGCCGGGTCACGGACACAACGTGATGCTGGGGAAGTTGCGGAGGGTGGCCGGGAAAGACGGGGGCTGGCCCACGCCACCGAGCATCACCACGATGTTGGTCTCGGCGCGCACCTTGGCTTGGTCATAGGCGGCGCCCCCCGTGGCAAGCCATGCCCGAACGCGCAGGCGCGCCTCTTGACCAGGCGCAACGAAGGGGACACGGACCGTCCCGGCCTGGAAAAACCCAAGCAGCCTTCCCTCCAGCAACTTCACCGGGGCGAGCTTGGACCATGAGCCGTCCTTCGCCTGCACATCGAGCCCGGCGTCCCACGCGCCTGTGGCCGGGTTGTGCACCGCCACGTCCACCCGGTAGTCCGGGCCAGAGACCGGCTTGCCATCGCAGCCCAGCAACGGCGCACCCTTTGGCGGCTGCGCATTGGTAAAGACGAACAACCCCTGCCCCATCATGCCCATGCTCGCCGTTCCCGTCGCGACCGCAGCGACGAGGCCCTTCCATGCCCGCGTCTTCATGTGATGGATCCACGCTCTCGCAACCCGCAGGAAAAGGCGAGCCCGTAGCCGTGCACCCGACCCCGGACGTTTCACAACGCGGTCCTTGAAAGTGAAGCCTCGCTTCCTAGAGTGCGGCCCGCGTGTTTTCCGAGAAATGAGCGAATCCAAGATCGCGCCCGCCGCGCCCGTGCCTCCGTCCACGCCCATGCCCGTGCCCACGACGGAGCCAACGTGGGACGTCGCCGCCGCCCGAACCCTGTACAACGTGGACCGCTGGGGGGCTGGGTACTTCGATGTCAACGCCGAGGGACATGTCGTGGCGAAGCCGTCGCAGAACGGGGTCGAGGTGGACATCATGGACGTGGTGGAGGAGGCGCGCGCGCGCAACCTCAAGTACCCGCTTCTCGTCCGCTTCCAAGACATCCTCCGGCACCGCGTCGTCGCCCTCAACGAGGCCTTTCGCGCGTCCATTGCCGAGTATGGCTACCGCGGGGCCTACCGCGGCGTCTTCCCGATCAAGGTCAACCAGCTCCGCGAGGTGGTGGAGGAAATCCTTGAGGCTGGGCGCCCGTATTCCTTCGGGCTTGAGGTCGGCAGCAAGCCGGAGCTCTTCGCCGGCATGGCCCTCCAGGACCAACCCGGCTCCCTCATCATTTGCAACGGCTACAAGGACACCGCCTTCATCAAGCTCGCCCTCCAGGGCATCAAGCTTGGCAAGAAGGTCATCATGGTCGTCGAGAAGCTCGAGGAGCTCCGACACATCATCTCCGTCTCCCGCCAGGTCGGCGTCGAGCCCATGGTTGGCATCCGCGCGCGCCTCATGAGCAAGGGCGCCGGCAAATGGGCCGAGAGCGGCGGCGAAAACGCCAAGTTCGGCCTCAGCACCTCCGACCTCCTCGCCGCGACCAACCTCCTCCAAGCCGAGGGCCTCGCCCACTGCTTCCGCCTCCTCCACTTCCACATCGGGTCCCAAGTGCCCGACATCCTCACCGTCAAGAAGGCCGTCCAGGAGGCCGCGCGCTTCTACGCCAAGCTCCACAAGATGGGCTTCCCCATTGAGTTCCTCGACGTCGGCGGCGGCCTCGGCGTGGACTACGACGGATCCCGATCCGCCTTCGACTCCTCCACGAACTATACCCTCCAGGAATACACCAACGACATCGTCTATTATATCGCCGACGTCTGCAACGCCGAGGGAGTCCGCCATCCCGACATCGTCTCCGAGTCCGGCCGGGCCCTGGTCGCGCATCACTCCGTCCTCGTCGTCGAGGTCTTCGGGAGCATCGACAAGACCCGCCAGCAGGCTGGCCTCCAGTACGGCCCGGAGGAACACCGCCTCGTCCGCGAGCTGCTGGACATCCGCGACCAGCTCCCGCGCCTCAACAAGCTGGAGGCCTGGCACGACGCCCTCGAGCGCAAGGAGGACGCACACCAGATGTTCACGCTGGGAATGCTCGAGCTGCCGGACAAGGCCAAGATCGAGAGCCTCTACTGGGAAATCAGCCAGGCCGTCGTCGCCGGTTTCCGCGGACAGGCCTATATTCCAGAGGAAATCCGCCACCTTGAGGACACGCTCGGCGACCAATACCTCTGCAACTTCTCCGTCTTTCAGTCCCTCCTCGACCACTGGGCCCTCGGCCAGTTGTTTCCCATCATGCCCGTCCACCGGCTCGACGAGCGCCCCACCCGCGAGACCACCCTCGTTGACATCACCTGCGACTCTGATGGCCAGATCAACAAGTTCGTGGACCTCCGCGACGTCCGCGACACGCTCCCGCTCCACCCCCTCAAGGCCAACGGCCACGCCGAGCCCTACCTCCTCGGCTTCTTCCTCATGGGCGCCTACCAGGACATCATGGGCGATCTCCACAACCTGTTCGGGCGCGTCAACGAGGTCCACGTCTTCCTCGAGCCCGACGAGCCGGCCGGCTACTACATCGAGGAGGTCATCGACGGCGACAAGATCCGCGACTCCCTCACCGAGGTGCAGTACGACGTCAACGAGCTCAAGCGCCAGATGAAGGCTCAGGTCGATGCCGCCATCAAGTCCGACCGCCTCAAGCCCAACGAGGCCATGCGCATCCTCGACGACTACGAGCGCGGCCTCGAAGATTATACCTACCTCACCTAGGCCGCCTCCTTCCTGCTCCCACCCGCTCTCGCCCAGAAGCCCCACCCCAAGGAATCCCCATGCCCAGCTTCGACGTCGTCTCCAAGGTCAATTCGATGGAGGTCGAGAACGCCATCAACCAAGCCCAGAAGGAATTGCAGAGCCGCTTCGACTTCAAGGGCTCCGGGGCCGAGATCGTCCTCGAGAAGAACGAGGTGAAGCTACGCGCCCCCGACGCCTTCAAGATGCGGGCGCTCGCCGAGTTGGTCGTCGCCAAGCTCGCCAAGCGCGGCATCAGCAT
>JBJSZF010000676.1:0-1563 GCA_046090125.1 Verrucomicrobiota bacterium | reverse complement strand
TCCCTACACGTGGCGCTTCACCGCCCGCACCGTCACGGACGTGGAGGCCTACTTCTTTCATGGGGCCGAGCTGCGCGACCTCGCCGCCCAGGACACGAGCTTCGCCGCCGCCATCTTCCCCCGCATCGCCCAGGTCATGCTCGAGCGACTCCAGGCCACCCGCGACCGCATCGCGGCCATGTGCTGACCGCCGCCATGCACCTCGCACTCGACCGCACCACCAAGGTCTTCGGGAAGGTCCGCGCCCTCGACGACGTCTCCGCCATCTTTGAACCGGGGCAGGTCGTCGCCGTGCTCGGTGCCAACGGCGCCGGCAAGTCCACCTTGCTGCGCGTCCTCTCCGGCCTCCTTCAGCCCGACTCCGGCGAGGTCCTCTATGACGGCAGGCCGCTGCGGCTGGACGACCTCGCCCTGCGCCGCCGGATCTTCTTCCTGCCGGACTTCCCGCCCGTCTTCGCCGGCGAGTCCGTGCTCGCGAACCTCGGCCTGCTCCTGCGCATCTACGAGGCGGACGGCCCCGACGCGCCGGAGAAGGTCCTCCATTGGATGCAGGCGCTCGACCTGCTGGATCTCGCGGAAAAGCCCGTGGGCTTTCTCTCGCGCGGCCAGCTCTACAAGGCGGCGCTGGTCGCGCTCCTCGTCATCGACCCGGAACTGTGGCTCCTCGACGAGCCGCTGGCGTCGGGCATGGACCCGCAAGGGCTCGCCGTCCTTCGGACCGAGGTCCGCAAGGCCGCCGGGCGCGGCCGCACCATCCTCTTCACGACGCAGATCCTCGAGGCCGCCGAGCGGCTCGCCGACCGCGCCTTCGTCCTCCACAAGTGCGGCCTGCGCCTGACCGCGCCCATTGCCGACCTGCGACGCGCGTCCACCACGGGCTCGGACGGCGTCCTCGACGCGTTGCTGCAAGGCCTGCGCGACGCATGAAGCCTCGCCTCGCGGCCTCGCCCGCCTTCATCCGGGAAACGCGACGATTGATCCGGGCGGCCGGGGGACGTCGGGAGCCGGTGATGAACCGCGCCCGACGCGCCTGGAATGGCGGGTTCATGGCCCTCCTGTTCGCGGCGTTCCTCGTGGCGATGCCCGCCGTGTTGCACGCGCCGGATTCCCACGTCGGCAATCCGGGGGACGCCCTCCTGCTCCTGGGCGTGCTGCTTTGCCCACGTGGATGGATCCGCGCCGACCACGCTCATCACCTGCCCTTGGCCTTCTGGCCGGCCGACGAGGACGCGGCGGTGCGTCGATTGGGCCGGGAGTCGTTGGTGAACTGGGCCTGGACCTGCGGATGCCTTGGCCTGGGGCATGCGCTGGCCGCTGCGAGGGCGACCCTCTTCGAACGGCCGTTGCTGGCCGTCCTGCAAGGCGCGGCCTTCGCCCTGGTGCTGGGTTGCCTTGGGGTCGTCGATGCCTGGGCCGCCTTGCGTTGGAAGCTCCTGAGGCGATACCTCGCCGCGCTCCTCTTGGCGGGGCTTGGCTTCCTTGCCGCCGCCGCGTTCGCGGAGGGCCTAAGGCCTTGGATGAGAGCGTTGCTCTCGGAGCACGGGGACGTCCTCGCCGCGCTGG
>JBJSZF010000675.1:0-3176 GCA_046090125.1 Verrucomicrobiota bacterium | reverse complement strand
TGAAAGCCTTGGTTGAAACGGCCGAGCGACGCTCCGAGAACGTGTTCCTGGTGGGAATCGAGCTCAAGTCGCGGTCCGCATGGGACGTGAGCGATGCGCTCGACGAGCTGGGCGAGCTGGCGACGACGGCGGGGGCGCGCGTGCTGGGGTCGGGGTCCCAGAAGCTGGACACGCCACATCCAGCGACGTTCGTGGGTCCTGGCAAGGCTGCCGAGCTGGCGACGCAGTGCCGGGAACTGGGCGTGGACACGGTGATTTTCGACGACGAGCTGTCGGGGGCGCAGACGCGTAACTTGGAGGAGGCCTTTGGGTGCAAGGTCCTCGACCGTACGTCTCTCATCCTGGAGATCTTTGCGCAGCGTGCGCGGACCCGGGAGGGCAAGCTGCAGGTCGAGCTGGCCCGCCTCCAGTACCTGTTGCCGCGCCTGACCCGTTTCTGGACCCACCTTTCCCGGCAGCGCGGCGGACTGGGTGCCATTGGCGGCGAGGGCGAGTCGCAGCTCGAGGCGGACCGCCGCAAGACGCAGGAACGCATCGACCGTATCAGGGATGAACTGGACGTGGTGCGGCGTCAACGCGCGACGCAGCGCGACGGACGCCAACGTCACCAATGGCCCTTGGCGTCCATCGTGGGCTACACCAACGCCGGCAAGTCCACCTTGCTCAATGCCCTCACGGGAGCCGCCGTGCTTGCCGAGGACAAGCTGTTCGCCACCCTGGACCCCACCACGCGCCGACTTCGCCTCCCTTCCAACCAGAACGTCCTTCTCAGCGACACGGTCGGGTTCATTCGCAAGCTGCCGCATGGCTTGGTCGAGGCCTTCAAGGCCACGCTTGAGGAGGTGGTCGAGGCGGACCTTTTGCTGCATGTCGTGGACGTCTCGCATCCTCATGCCGAGGACCACGTGCGAGCGGTCCAGGGCGTCCTGGCCGAGATCGGCGCGGGCGAGAAGCCCATGTTGATGGTGTTCAACAAGATCGACCGGCTTCCTTCGCGCGACCTTGTGGAACGCTGGTCAAGCCTGTTCAACAAGTCCGTGGCCGTGTCGGCCCGGACGGGCGAGGGGTTTGGGGCGTTGTTCGACGAGCTGGGCGTCAGCCTGAAGCCGGTGCGTGCGGAGCTGGAGCTGGCCATACCGTTTGACCAGCAACGGCTGCTCGCGCGGTTGCGTTCGGTGGGCCAGGTGATGGAGGAGAGATATGGCGATGCCGAGGTCCTTCTCAAGGTGCTGGTGCCCCCGCATCTCGTGCATGAGTTTTGCAGGTACAAGGTTGCCTCAGGCGGGGGGAACTAGGGCATGATGGCGGCGGGATGATCATGAGCGCACTGCTATGGGTCTATGTCGGCCTTCTGTTGGCCGGCGGGTTGATTGGCTTTATCAAGGCACGCTCGAAGGCCTCGCTTTTGGCCTCGGCGCTTTCGGCCGTGCCACTGGCGCTGGTCGCCCTCAAGGTCGTGCCCATGATCGCGGGCCAGGTGGTCATGGGCCTCCTCATCGTGGTGTTTGCCGTGCGTTGGGCAAAGACGGGCAAATCCATGCCGGGCGCGCCCTTGATCCTCCTTACGCTGGCCACCCTGACCGCAACGCTGGTCGTTCCCGTCTGAATCCCATACCAATGGATCCCCGTCAGCTCCCCGTCTGGTCGCTCCATGCCCAGGTGCTGGACGCCATGCGAACGCACGGTCGTCTCGTGCTCGTGGCCGCAACCGGCTCCGGCAAGACCACACAGGTGCCCCAGATGCTCCTCGACGACGGCCTCGCGGGGCCGGGCCGCATCGTCGTCCTGCAGCCCCGCCGCGTCGCCGCACGCTCGGTCGCCGCGCGCGTCGCCTGGGAACGCGGTGGCAAGCTCGGGGACGAGGTGGGCTACCAAGTGCGCTTCGAGGATCGCCTGGGCCCGGACAGCCGGCTGTGCTTTGTGACCGAGGGCATCCTGCTTCGCTGGCTCCAGGACGACCCCGCCTTGTCCGACGTGGGGCTTGTCGTGTTTGACGAGTTCCATGAGCGCAACTTGCTCAGCGACGTCGCTCTGGCCCTCGTCAAGCAGCTCCGCCGCACGTCGCGGCCTGACCTCGGCATCGTCGTGATGTCGGCGACGCTCGAAGCCGAGCCGGTGGCCCGTTATCTCGCCGATGCCGTGCCTGAGACGGAGGAGCCGGCCCCGGCCCCGGTGCTTTCCTCTGAGGGTCGCACGTTTCCCGTGGAGGTGCGGTGGGCCGACTACAATGACTCTCGTCCCGAGTGGGAACAGGCCGCGTCGGCTGTCGAGGCGATCATTGGCAATGGGTGGGAAGGAGACATCCTGGTTTTCATGCCTGGGATGTCGGAGATCCAATCCACCCTGCGCAGCATTGGCTCCGCCCGCCTGGGCGAGCGCGTCGAGTTGTTGGCCCTTCACGGGGATCTTCCTCCGGAGGAACAGGACCGAGCCTTCCAGGCGTGCCCCGTCCGCAAGGTCGTCGTGAGCACCAACGTGGCCGAGACCAGCGTCACGATTGACGGCGTGCGTCACGTGGTGGACTCGGGGCTGGCCCGCGTGGCTCGGCATGACGTCGAGCGTGGCATCCAGACGTTGCTGGTGGAGGAAATCAGCCGGGCCTCTGCGGAGCAAAGGTCCGGGCGGGCGGGGCGCACGGCGCCTGGGACCTGCTGGCGGTTGTGGACGGAGAGCGGGCACCTCAACCGCCCGGACCGCAACACTCCCGAAATCCGGCGGGCCGACCTTGCGGAGGTGGTGCTGCTGCTGCACTCGCTGGGCGTTGGGCGAGCCGTGGGCTTCGATTGGCTCGACAAGCCGGAGCCTGCCGCCGTCCAAAGGGCGGAGGAGCTCCTCGTCACGCTCGGCGCGCTGGAGCCTGGGGGAGGGGCGGCTGGTGCGGGCCGCCTGACGGAGATGGGTCGGCGCATGCTTCGGATGCCTATGCATCCGCGCTTCGCCCGCATGTTGGTCGAGGCGGGCCGCCGTCGTTGCGTGCCGGCGGCCGCCATGTGCGCGGCCTTGGTCAGCGGGCGCGACCTGTTGCAGCGCATCGGGCGTGACGACGTCCATCTCAAGGAGCGCCGCGAGGTGTTCGAGGCCACGGGAGCCAGCGACTTTCACACGCTGCTTCTCGCCCAGCAGTTCGCACGCAATGCGGGCTTTGCCGTCGAGGCCTGCCGCCGCAGCGGCATTCA